>JANYHY010000825.1 GCA_025362165.1 Myxococcales bacterium
ACGGCCCCTCCGTCAGGACCAAACACTTGCCCGACCAAGACCTCCAACTCGACGATCAAACCCACCCGTCAAGCAGCATATTTTCCGGAATCGAGGCCGCAGAATTTCCGGAACCCACACAAGGCAGGTAGCCGATGAACGGAATAGGCGAGAGCACCCAAAACCAGAACACCCGCCAGCCCTCCAAACGCGACCCCACCCGTACTGCCTGAGACCCTTCGCCAGAGCTGCCGCATGTGGCCGATATAGCACTTCAAGACTCGCGGTCTTGCTTGCGAGAGCAGCACTCGAACGACACACTGTGGCGAAGTTCCACAGGTCGGCGCTCAGGCTTTGGCTCCCGTCAGGGCACCGCTTGCCCGCAGCTCCCAATCATTTCGGAGCATGCGCCCATCACGCAAAAGTTCGAGCACTCAGCGTCGCTCTTACAAGGTTTGGCTGCACACTTCTGCGCGGTGCAAGTGAAGTTGCCGGAGCCGCAGTCGGCGGGCCCCGAGCATTGCGAAGCGACGCAGCGATGGGTCGGGTCGCACGCGAGACCCGCGCCGCAGTCGGAGTTGCGCGAGCAACCCAGAGCGCAGTGCGGTTGAGGCAACGCTCCGCCGTGGAAGCAGAAGCAAGGCCCCGGTTTTTGAGGTTCGCTGCAGATCATCGCAACACCTGCGTCCGCGCAGTCACCGTCCGTTTTGCACATTGGTCCGATGTTGCTGTCGCATTGACCTTTGCACATCGGAGGTTGCAGGTTTGAACCGCAGAAGAAGCCGCCGCCGAGCGAATTGCAGTCGTCGACGGTTCTGCACTGACCGGAGAGAAGTCCGGAGTCGTGTCCAGCGTCTCCGCTTTGCACGCCGCCGTCGCCGGGCGGGTTCGTAGTCGACGACCCGCAAGCGGTGAGTGTTGCCAACAAGAGTCCGCGAGCGAGCTGATTGACCATTCGCTCTAGAATAACGAGATGCCATCGTACCGCTATGGCTCAATGGGGCCGTGCGCGGCCTCCAAACGTCGATGACGGAAAGCGTCGTTTCAGGCCATTCTGATCGCATGAAGCTATCGATGCGTTGGTTGGGCAGCGTCGCGACCAGTGCGTCGGCATGGGGCCCGCTTCAGTGTGCACAGCGCCAGATTTCGCGACGGACTTCAAGGCCGCAGCGACCGCCATCTGCGACAACTGAGCGCGATCAGATCACAATCTTCTTCCACGCGCCTGCGCGGAATTTTAGGGTCATCGTGACAGACGCGAGGACCGCATAAACGCAGGCTGCGGCGAAGATGCCGTTGAGGCCCATGTTCATCTTCACGCCGAGGAACCAAGCGCCCGGCACCAACCAGCCGAAGACCAAGAGGCCTTGCGCGCCTGCGACAAACTTCGTCTCGCCTGCGCCGAACAGCGCTTCGCTCAAGATCAATGCGACGCTGATGAGCGGCGTGACGACTCCCATGATGAGCATTGGGGTCATCATCGCGTCGCGGACAGCGGGAGATTGTGAGATGAACTCGATGAGCGGTCTCCGGAAGACGACTCCCTCGAGCAATCCGACGACGCCGAAGATCACCAACCCGAGGCGCGCGCTCGTCCACGCGAACGCCACGGCGTCCTCCGGCTTCTTGCGGCCCATCGACTGGCTCACGAGCGTCGCGGTCGCGGTCCCGAACGCGATGCACGCGGTAAAGGTCAGCTTGAGCACCTCGATGATGTCGGTCGTCGCGGCGCCATTGACGGCCTCGCCCGGCGCGCAATCCGGATGGACGTCGAGGGCGCCTACGATCTTGGAGAACAGCCCGAAGCCGAACATCATGAGGATGGTGGCGATCGCCGCAGGCACGCTGAGCTTGAGCATGTCCCAAATAAGGCTGCGCGAGAGGTTGCTCATGCGAAGGGGCTTGAACTCGGCGCGGTGGTTCCACGCGTAGTAGCTCATCACGAAGAAACCGATCCAAGTGGAGGCGAACGCCGCGAGACCTGCGCCGGGGGCTCCCATCACGGGCGCGCCGAGCTTGCCAAACAAGAACATCCAGCAGAAAAGGATGTTGAAGACGTTCATCAAGAGCGACGCGACGAGGTGGTAGGCGGTCTTGCCGATCCCGTCGAAGAAGCCCTTGATCGCCTGCGTCGTGGCCATCGAGACGAAGCCGAAAATTCGCCAGCGCGAGTAGGCGATCGCGATGTCGAGGGCTTGCGGTGTGCAGTTGCCCTTCGACGACATCATCGCGCGCAAGAGCGCAGGGATGGCGAACGAACCAACGATGGAAAGTGCGACGCCTCCGAGCAGCGTGAACCACACCGCATTCGAGAGGACCGCGCCCGCGGCATCACGGTTCTTCTCGGCGTATCTGCGGGCCGTGAGCGCCTGCGTCCCGACGCTGATGGCGCCAAGCGATCCGCCAAACAGCCATACGATGACCAGCGACGGAAAGAGCGCGGCTTGAGCGTTGCTGGCCTCCGCCTTGTCTGGCAGATGCGAGAAAAATACGACGTCAACCTCGTTGACGATGCTCTGCAGCAGCATCGCAAACACCGTGGGAGTGGCGAGCTTGATGATCGTGCGGACGCGGGGCGCATCGAAGTCGATGCCCGTGTCGTTGCTCACGCTCGCCATACGTCTCGATGGCGTTTAGTCTCTGCCGCTTGTGTTGACAAGCAAAGCTGCCTAGATCTACCCACCTCACATGGCCAATCTCCTCCGCTCTGCCATCGGTGTCCTCGGGATCGCGACCGCCATCGGCGTCGGCTGCGGCGGCCTCAAGTATCCGCTCTGCGACAATGACGACGCTTGCAACACGGATGGACACAAAGGCGTCTGCCTCGCGGGAAAATGCGTGACGTGCCGCGACGACTCGGGCTGCGACAAGGGTCAGACGTGCAAAGAGGGCGCTTGCGAAGCCGTCGTTGGCTTCTGCGACGACTCGCACAAATGCCCAGGAGATGCGCCCTGCACCAAGAACCGCTGCGGCGAGAAGGTCGCCGTCAAGCAGGACCCTGTCGAGTGCGACGACGATCACCCTTGCAAGAACGCCGAGGACCGCTGTCAGAACAACCACTGCGTCGCGCCGATCAAGGGCGGTCCAGGCTGCCGAGATTTCCCCGCGCCGAAGTTCGCGTACGAGTCGCCTGAGCTCAGCGAGGAGTCGAAGAAGACTCTGCAGCGCCTCGCCACGTGCATCATGACGGGGTCGCTCAAGGGCGCACGAGTCCTGCTCACGGGTCACTGCGACGCGCGCGGAGAGTACGAGTTCAACATGGGCCTCGGCGCCGAGCGCGCGGAGGAGGCCAAGAAGTTCCTGACCGGCGTCGGCCTCACTGTGGATCGGATCGCGACGTCGTCGCGCGGCAAGCTCGACGCGGCCGGTAGCGACGAAGCTGGATATGTCAACGATCGGCGCGTCGACATCGAGGTGAGGTGAGACGTCTCCTCGCGCTCCTCTTGACGGGGTGGTTGACGGGGTGCTGGGCCTCTCAGCAGAGCGTCGACGCGACGAACGCCAAGCTCGCCGCCGACCAGCAGGTCATCGGGGCGCAGCAGCGTCAACTCACCAAGCTCGAACAAGATCTCTCCGCCACGCAGCAGCGGCTCGACAACGCGCTCCGTGCGAGCGCAGACACCGGCTCCGATTTGATGAGCGAGAAGCAGCGCATCAACCAGGTCGCGGGCCGGCTCGACGAGATCGATCACGGTCTCGGTGACGTGCGACGTGACCTGGTCAGCTCGCGCGGAGAGGTCGACTCGCGGCTCGATGAGCTGAAGCGCGCGATTGACGCTCAATCGAACAAGCCGCCGCCCGTGGTGATCCCGACGGACAAAGCGGCGCATTTTGCGGCGATGGAGAGCGCGCGCGCCGCCAAAGACCTGACGCTCGCGCGGACACTCGGGCGCGAGTACGCGAGTCGATATCCTGCGGACGACAAGACCGACGACGTGCTCTTCGCGCTCGGCGATCTGGAGCTCGCGGACAATCATCCGGCGGCAGCGCTCGGCGAGTTCAACCGCGTGCTCAAGAGTCAGCAGAACGCGGACACGCACCACCCCTCCAACGTGCTCGCGCAGACGCTGCTCGGTATGGGCCAAGCCTACTTGGCGCTGCACGACTGCGACAATGCCAAGCTCGCGTTCGGGGCGTGCGAGTCACGCTTCAGCAAAGACAAATCAGGACAGGACGCTCACGGCAAGCTCGCGCTCATCAGCAAGCCGACGCCTGGGATGTGTCAGGCGCCCCAATAACGAAGTAGCTCTTGGATGTCCTCGTGCATGCGATCGAGAAAGTCGCTGCCGTCTGCGCCGAGCTCGCCTTGTCCCGTGACGAGGCCGCCGATCGCCATTTGACCCGCTCCAGTCGCGCCCACGCCCACCTGACCGAGGAAAAAGACGAGGCCGAACGTCAGCTGCCCGATGCCGATGAGCCCGGCGCTGAGCTGCCCAGTCGCGAAGAGGAGCCCGACGCCATACAAGCCGATCTCCACCACGCCAACGCCGGCGCCGAGGACCAGCACGCCCGTGCCGCCGAACACGAGCCATCCATCTACCTTCGGCGCCTCGCTCGCCACGTCGTCGCTGCTGTCGCTGTCGTCGCTCGAACTTGACGAGCTGGGCATCGAATCCGATGTGCCAACCGCGGGGATGCCTAGAAACTTCGTGGGCTCACCATCGCGCAGCAATCCCTCGGCGAGGAACGCACCCGACGAGATGACGATCGCGAGGAGCACGAAGAGACAGCGCCACATCGAGTACCATCCTAGCGATGTCCGAGCCTGGCCTCCAGCGCGTGAGCGTGTTTCGTTGGGACGGGCGCGCCCTCAGCGAAGACCGCTCAGGCTCTCTGCCGCGCGAGCTTCCAGCGGGAGG
>JANYHY010000837.1 GCA_025362165.1 Myxococcales bacterium
GCGGCGCTGTGGCCGTACGCGTCTGGGCGCGCGGGGCGACCCGTGGTGAACGTCGACTGGTGCGACGCCGAGGCCTACTGCGCGTGGGCGCAGAAGCGACTGTGCGGGAGCATCGAAGGAGTCAGCGGCGACCTCGCGCAAGCTCCGACGCGAGCGAGCGCGTGGACCGTCGCATGCGGCGGCAACACAGCGACGCAATACCCCTACGGCAACACGTACGAGCCCAACACCTGCAACACGCGCGACTCGCTCCTCTCCGACTCCGCGATCGTCAGCACCTTCAAAGGGTGCATCAACGACCAAGCCGCGTTCGATTTGAGCGGCAACGTCTGGGAGTGGGAGGACGCTTGCGCGACAGTCGGCGGAGACCGGTTGTGCGCCGTTCGTGGAGGCAGCTTCCGCAACGACGCGTTCAACGACACGTGCCAAGGCTTCTACTCTGCGCCGTTCCGCACGACGTACGACTACTACGGGTTTCGCTGCTGCGCTTCGCAGCGATAGAGCGCGCGCATCCTGAAGACCACTTCCCCTGCGTTCACCGCGCGCAGACGATGCTCGCAATCGCCTCCCATCGAGGCTCTCAAGTATGCGACCATCCTCGTCCGCCGCGGGTGTGATCGCGGCAACGGAGGATTCATGGCGCAAGACAGCGCCAAGCCCAACAAGCCCAGCAAGCCAGACGTGCCGCCCGAGCCCGAGACGCGACCCGGAGGAGTCATCGCGCCGCCGGACTCCGCTGAATCGTTGGACGATCGGAGGTCGATCGACAAGCTGCTCGCGTTGACGGACGACGGTTGGGACATCGACGAGCAAGTGCGTACGCTGCAGATCGCGTCTGCCGATCCGCCGGGGACGATCAAGGCGAAGCCGGCCAAGCAGAGTCTGTCGATGCCGTCCGCGGTGGAGCTCGCGCCGACTCAGATCCCGCTTGGTCCCAAGGACACGAAGAAGCCGCCTCCCCCGTTGCCGCCGCGCGCTGCGTTGGGCAAGCCACCGTCGGTCGCGCCGAAGAAGGGACCGCCGCCGCTCCCTGGGCAGACCGGACAGACCAAGAGCCAGAACCTGGATCCCGCTTCGCCAGAGGCGCTCGCGGATCTCTTGGACGCGCGCATCTCCACGCTTTACGAGGGTGACGATCGCGTCGGCTTGGCGCGCGCACACATCGAGCTCGCCGTCTTGTCGGAGACGATCCTCGGAGATGACGCTCGCGCGATCGCGCACGCAGAGGCGGCGATTGAAGTGGACTCGACGCTCGCGGCCGGGCACGGGATCCTGCGGCGGCGCAAGCACGGACGCGCCGCGCTCGCAGCGATGCTCGGGCACCTCGATCACGAGCTCGTCGCGTCTACCGACGAGGCCGCGACAGTGGAGCTGCTCGTCACCAAGGCGCGCCTGATGGACGCATCGGGAGACAAGGGCGAGTCTCGCCCGATTTGGGAGCGCGCGCTCAGCCTCGCACCGAACCACGCGGGCGCGCTGAAGGGGCTCGAGTCCGTGCTGTTCACGCGTTCGTCCGCGGGCTCGCCAGACGCGCAAGAGGCGCTGAGCAATCACCTCGCGCACATGGCCGACGCTTACTCGGGCGACAACAAGCTGAGCGCGTGGCTCCATGTCGAGCGCGCGCACTTGCTCGAGCACCGCTTGGGTCGGATCGACGCGGCGCGCGCGGCGCTAGAGCGAGCGGTGGAGCTCGATCCCTCCGTCGGTCCGGTCAGAGAGGCAGCGACCCGACACGTCGCGGCGCATGGAGACTTGCCCGCGCTCGCGGCGCTCCTCGAAGAGGAAGCGGGCATCGAGCGCAACCCGACGCGGAGCGCGCGCCTGGAGCTGGAGGCGGCGTCGATCGCTGCCGTGAGGCTGGGAGAGAACGCGCGCGCGATCGCGCTGCTCGAGCGCGCGGCCAACCGAGCACCAACTACAGATGCGCTCGACAGACGCGTGCTCGACGAGCTCGTTCGCTTGCATCACGAGGTCGCCGATCCTGGCAATGAGGCGCGAGCCCGTCGCGCGCGGCTCCGCTTCTTCCCGGATCCGTATCGCCACGCACATGAGCTTCGCGTGCTCGCGACGCTGGCCGAACGACTCGAGGACCTCGACACGGCGGTGGCCGACGTGCAGCGCGCGCTCTCTCTCGATGCAGCGGACGTGACGCTCGTCGAGCAGCTCGATCGCTTGCTCGCCACGACCGATCGGCACGAGCAGCGCGTCGGACTCTGGGTCACCGAAGCCGCGAAGATGGAGGACGGCCCGAAGCGCGCGAAGGCGCTCGTTCGCGCCGCGACGATCGCAGACCAGGTCCTCGACAAGCGCGTCGACGGGATACGACATTTCCGGAGCGCGCTCGTCGCCAACCCTGGAGACAGCGAGGTCGTCGACGGCCTCGCGCGATTGCTCACGCCCTCTCCGAGCGAGCGCACGGACGGCGAAGCGCGCGGGCTCATCGAGCTCTATGCGCAGGCGGCTGACAAGGCGCGAGACCCTGCGCGAAGAGTCGCTTACCTCGAGAAGATCGCGCTGCTCTGGGAGGACCTGCTTGGTGACGCGCGCCGCGCGCAGCGTGCCTACGAGGACATCCTCGCGCTCGAGCCCGATCGCAGGAGCGCCGTGCTGGGGCTCGGCCGCTGCGCCTCGCGCATCAACGACGACCGCGGCGTCGCCAAGTCACTGCTCGACGAGGCACGGCTCGCTCAAGACGGCGCAGACGTGCTCGCGCTCAAGACGCGCGCGGCGGCCGCGTTGGCCAAGGTTGATCCTGCGAGAGCGCTCGCGACGGTAGAAGACGTGCTCAAGCACGACGCGGATCACGGCGCGGCTCGCGCGCTCGAGACGCGCCTGCACGAGGACGCCCAGCGATGGGAGCGCGCTGCGGGTTCCATTCGCGCACGGATCAAGACCGCGGAGAAGCGCGGGAAGGCAGCTCACGCAGAGGTCGTGTCGCTGTGGCTGCTGCTCGCGCATGTGCAAGACGCGCGTCTGCACTCGCCGCTCGACGCGCTCGCGACGCTGCAGAACGCGCGCGCGGCAGCGCCGAAGAACGCGCTCATCCCCGAAGAGATCGCGCACATCCTGGAGAAGCTGGACGATCCCGTCGTGCTGCGGAACGCGCTCGAGTCGCTCGCAGGTGACGCGCCGACCCCAGAGGAGCGCGCGCGCTTCTTCCTGCGCGCCGCCGAGATCGACGAGCTGCGCCTCAAGGACGACACGCGCGCGACGACCATGTACTCGCGCGCGAGCACAGAGGCGCCGGACGACGAAGTGACGCTGGACAGGCTCTCGCGTGTGCTCGCTCGACGTGCGGCGGCGAAATCGGTGCCGGGCAAGCTCACCACTCCCGCGCTTGGTGAAGTAGCGGCGTTGCAGACGCGGCGGCTCGAACAAGCCGCTTCGTCGGAGACGGCACGCCCGCTCACGTTCGAGGTCGCTTGGCTTTTGATCGAAGCGGGGCAGGACGGCGCGCGAGCCAGAGCGTTGCTCGAGTCTCTGCTCGGCGAGGAGCCTGGTCACGTACCCGCGCTTCGAACGCTCGAGCACGCGCTCACGAACGCGAACGACTGGGCGGGACTCTCGCGCGTGTACTCGCGCCAGGGAGACTCGTTGCGCGACGTGCGCGCGCGGTTGGGCGCGCTGTGGTCTCTTGCGGCCATCGAGGAGTGGAAGCTCCCCACGGGAGAGGCGGCGCGAGTGCACGCGCGAGTGCTCGAGCTCGACGCGACAGATCCAGGTGCGCTCGAGGCCGCGGTGCGAGACGCGCTTCCCCTCGCGCGAAAGGGAGACGCTCGCGCGCGCAAGACTGCGGTCGGCGCGCTGCGTTCGCTGTTCTCGCTCGCGGGCGACGACGGCACACGCCTCGCGATGCAGCTCCGCCTCGCGATGTTGCTCGAGCATGGAGAGAGCCAAGAGGACGCGACCGGTCGCGCGGCGTTGAAAGAGGCGCTCGAGCGATATCGCGCGGCGCTGCACGTCGATCCGCTGAGCGTCACCGCGGCGACTGGTGTCGCGCGCCTCGCGATTCGGCTGCGAGACGCCGAGGGCGCGTTCGCTGCGGCCAGCTCGCTCGCGGAGCTCGCGTCACTACCCACTGTGCGCGCGCGCTACCTGATCGACGCGTCGGAGCTGTTGCTGGACGAGAACAGCGACGTGCTTGGTCCGCGGCACGAGCGACGGAGCCGAGCCTGCATCTTGTTGGAGAAGGCGCTGTACGCGGACCCAGACTCGATCGCAGCCGCGGGGCGGCTCTCTACCGCGCTTAGCGACGATGGCTACGGTGAGCGGCTCATCACGATCTTCCGCGCGACCATCGCGAAGGCGAGCGCCGCGGAGGCGATCGTCATGTTGGGTAGTGAGATCGCACGTGTGGCGCGCGACGATCTGAAGGACTTGCCCACCGCCATCGAGGCAATGCGCCGGGTTCGTGCGGCGGCGCCCACGCACGTGCCGTCGCTCCTCACGCTCTCCGAGCTCTGCATCGCGCAGCGTACGTGGCCCGAGGCGGTGGATGCGCTCGAAGCCGTCGTCAAGACAGGTCGAGAGGCGGGCCCGCGGCTCACAGCTCTGTTCGCGCTCGCGAGCATCTACGAGCGCGTGCTCAACAAGCGGGAGCTCGCCGAAAAGGCGTTGCGCGCCGCGCTCGACATCGAGCCGCACAACGCGCGGGCGCTCCGTGCGCTGCTCGGTCACATCGCGCGCGACAAGCCGCTGGAGTCACGCGAAGAGCAGGCGGACCTCATCGATCGACTCGCGGCCGTACAGAAGGACGGCGCGCAGAAGAGCGAACTGTTGGTCGAGCTCGCGACGCTTCGCACCAAGATGGGAGATCTCCCAGCCGCAGAGCGCGCGCTCGTGGAGGCTTGTGCGCACGCGCCTGGCAGCGCCCTCGTCTTCACCAAGCTCGCGAACTGTTTTCGCACGCCGCAAGGTCGCGACAACGTCTCCTATGCGCGAGCGCTCAACCAGCTCATCGCGCGGGGTCAGCAGCTCGGGCGCACTCACGCGAGCTGGTTCGCGACGCTTGGACAGATCGAGTGCACGCTCCTCAATCGATTGCGGGACGGCATCGCGCACTTGCAGCAGGCGCTCGCGATCGATCCGGAGCTGTTCGAGACGCGCTTCGAGCTCGCGGTCGCTTACCAGAAGGCGGGCGCGAACGAAGAGACGAGTCGCACGCTCTACGGCATGATCACGCCGGATTCGCGGCCCTTGCTCGGCATTGGTGATCCCGCTGCCGCGCTCGGTCTCTTGGAGCGCGCTCTCGGCGCCGAGCGGCGTGGTGAGGAGGCTCTCGCGGTCAGCGAGCTCCGCGCGATCGCAGGAGACCTCGACGACGGACGCCACGCGTGGCTGCGGTCGCGCCGCCTCGGTCCGCTGGCGCCTGAGCAAGCTCCGCTGGATCGCACGACGATCGTGACGCACGTGCTGCCACCGGAGGGTCGCCACGTGCTGCTCGAGGTCGCCGCAGCGATCGGTGGCGTCGAGTCCAAGCTGCTGCGCAACGATCTCACCGAGCTCGGCATCACGTCTCGCGACCGCGTGGGCAGTCGCACCGGTCACCCAACGCGCGTGCTCTTCGATCGCCTCTTGCGCGTGCTCGGCCTCTCGGAGGTGGAGCTCGTCATCACGCCACAAGTGACGCGCACGCGCGTGATCGCCCAAGACGAGCCATGGATCGTCGTGCCGCGCTCGCTGACGGATTTGCCAGAGCCTGCGCAGTTGGTGTCGATGGCGCGCGCGCTCGCCCGCATCGCGCTCGGCGTCCCGTGGTTGGAGGAGCTACCGCCGCCGCACATCGAAGCGTTCTTGATCGCTGCGGCGCGCGCGGTCGTGCCGGGTTACGCGCAAGATGACATGGACGTCCTCTCGGCGAAGCTCGTCACGCAGTACGAGCCCACAGTCGTTCGTGCGCTCAGTCGCAAGCAGAAGAAGCTCCTCGAGGAGCTAGCGCCCCACATCGCCGCACCGCAGGGTCGCCCGATGCCGGTGGACGCTTTCGTCGCGACGCTCGCTCGCGCGGAGCTTCGAGCCGCCTACGTGCTCACTGGAGATCTCCTCGCGACCATCGACGAATATCGCGGGATCGATCCCGTCCTGTTGCGCGCAACCCAGACACCCGGTCGCGCCGCGTTGGCAGCCGTGCTCGATCACCCCTTCGCGGGAGACGTCGCGCGCTGGGCTATCTTGCCAGAGGCGACCGCGCTCAAACGAAGACTTGCCACAGCGTGGGCTGTCTGATCAAAGGCCTGTTGCGCTGAAGTTGTCGTAGAAATACTCGCCGGTCGTCTCGTAGCCGCTTCCCTTTCCCGCGCCGAATCCCACGACTCCCGCCTTCGTCAGCGCCAAGCCGGTGGGATCGGTCGTCGTCACCGAGCCGAGCATTTGCCACGCGGCGCTGAGGTTCTGTTCTACCGATGCGAACAAGCTGACGGGGTTGGTCCCCTTCACGCGCAACGTGAGGCGAAGCGTAACCCCCGCTTGTGCAGCCGAGGACGTCGTCACCTTGTCAATCGTGTCGGGTGTTTGCTGTCCGCCGTGTTGACGACCGACGATCCAGTGCGTGTACGTGCCGTCGTTGTCCAGAAAGAAGATGTAGCTGTCGAGAGTGTTGGCGACGGGCAAAGTGCTGGTGTCGACGCGCGCATGAATCTGCGGGCTGCATGGCGCGACCATCGGCAGCGTGAGCTCGACGGACACCTCTACGTCTCGAATCGACTCGCTGCTCGGCCGCGTCTGGATATTGTCGAGATACTCTTTGGAGTTGGTGACGACCCGCGTGACGACTTCGCTTGCCAAGTGGAACGAGACGTCCTTGGACACCCAACCGTTTCCGAGACCCCCGTCCGGCGAGTCCCTGTTGTTGAAGTCGTCGACGAACACATACGGCCCGGCGTCCACGCGAGCATCAAGCGCACTCGAGCCGTCGTCGTGCGGTCCGCCCGCATCGCTCGTTGGCGCGAGCTGCTCGAGAGAAGTGAGGACCGAGCAAGCGAGCAGGACGCTCGCCGCAACGACGATTGCTAGAGAAAGACGCACCATCGGCGGCGAGCGTAGCAGCGCGGCTCTCCAGCGACTACGCCTCGCCGGTCTCGCCCGGCTCTCCGTTCCGCGCGGCGTTCTCGATGATCGCGCGCAGGGTCGGCGCGACCTTCGTGCCGCCGAGGACCTCGCTCAGGATCGTGCCGACGTCCTTGCCCTTGAAGAGGCTCACGAGGTTCATGTTCTGAGCGACCTCGGTCATCATCACCTTGTCGCCCAACGCCGTCAGCGCCTCGACGAGCTGGCGTTGCACTGCTTGACGCTCTGCCACCGTCGCGGCGGATTGGGCTTGAATCAGCAGGATTTCGAGCTCGCGCTCTTTGCTGCGTGACTCGATCGTCGCCATCGCCATTCGCGCTTGAGCGTCCGCGCGCACCTTGGACTCTGCTTCCA
>JANYHY010000023.1 GCA_025362165.1 Myxococcales bacterium
AGGTTTTGTCCAAGTGGCTCGCAGAGCCAGCTTGGAGCTAACGCAACCCTTCCGTTTAGGTGAGCCTTCCGCTAGAGTTCCGCGCCCGATGGCCACGACCACCTCTTCGCATGAGCAACGCATCCGAGTCCCCGTACGCGCGGGGGAACCCTCGAAGACACGCGTCAGCACCAAGCTAGTCCGGGGGCTCGCCCCCACGGGCGCCGACGATCGCGGCCTCAAAGGCTTCGTTCGTGTGGTGGAGCGGGCTGCCGCCAAGACCGCGACCACGCTCTGGCCGCTCGTGCAGCGCTTCAATCGACGCTTCGAGCGACCTTCGCCGCAACCCAAGTGGGCGCCCGCGCCGCTGCAGAAGCGCAAGGACAAGACTTTCCCGCAGCTCGGCTGGCCGCGGGAGACGGACTCCTTGTGTCCCAAGTGCGTGATCGAGGTTCGCGCAGAGGTGCTCGACGGCGTCAAAGACGTCAGCACGTTGATCGACGGCAAGCCTGGAGAGATCCGCGCGCTCATCACCTCGAAGGACGGCGCTCTCGTCATGCAGAAGGAGTGCCCCAAGCACGGGCGCTTCGAGGACGTCATGTCGATCGATCTCGCCTTCACCGAGCGCATCGAGAAGCTCTACCCCGGACGCGATTTTCTCGCGCCGCTGAGCAAGCTCCGCAACCACGGGACCTCCAGCGTCAAGTACGGCCGCGGCAGCGTGCTCACGGTGGATCTGACCAACCGCTGCAACATGATGTGCGACCCGTGCTTCATGGACGCGAACCAAGTGGGCTACGTGCACGAGCTCTCTTGGGAAGAGGTGAAGCAGATCTTGGACGACTCGCTCGCCGTCAAGCCGCGACGCCAGATGAGCGTCCAGTTCTCCGGCGGCGAGCCGACGTTGTCGCCACATTTTCTTCAAGCCATCCAATACGCGCGCGAAGTGGGCTATTTTTGTGTGCAGAGTGCAACCAATGGCATCCGCTTCGCGCAAGATCGTGAGTTCTGCAAGCAAGCCAAAGAGGCCGGGCTACGACTCGCGTACTTGCAGTTCGACGGCGTGACCAACTTGTCCAACAGCCACCGCAAGGTCGGCAACCTGTTCGACGTCAAGCAGCGCGCGATCGAGAACTTGCACGCGGCGGGCATCGACGTCGTGCTCGTCGTCACCGTCGTCAACGGCGTGAACAACGATCAGGTCGGACCCATCGTGGATTTTGCGATCGCCAACGCGGACAAGATCACGGTCGTCTCCTTCCAGCCGGTGAGCTTCACGGGTCGCGACGAGGACATCAGCGACGCAGACCGCAAGAAGCAGCGCTACACGCTCAGCCACCTCGCGCATGACGTGGCCGACCAGACTGGCGTCACCGAGCCGATGCGCGACTGGTTCCCGCTCTCCGCGATGGGACCGTTCAGCGATCTCGCGGACCTGCTCAACACGAACGAAGAGTTCGGCGCGCTCAACTGCGGATGTCACCCGAACTGCGGCATGGGGACCGTGCTTTTCGTCAACAAGAAGACCAAGGAGATGGTGCCGCTCAGCCGCTTCTTGGACATGGATCAACTGCTGGCTGACATCGGCGACGTCACCGACGGAAACCAGCCGCGCAACGTGCTGCTCGCGCAAGTGGCGGTGGCGCTGCTCAAGAACTTCAAGCCGGATCTCGCGCCGGCGGGCTACACGTTCGCCGACTTGCTGCGCCAGTTCCGCAGCCAGACAGGCACGCGCGGCGGCGAAATCGGCGAACACGAGTCAGACGCGCACGAGTTCGAGTGGCGCGCGCTGTTCGTCGCTGGGATGTGGTTCCAAGATCTCTTCAACTACGATTTTCGGCGCACGGAGATGTGCATCATCCCGTACGGCACGCAGCTCGGTGAGATCAGCTTCTGCGCCTACAACACGGGCGTTGGCTGGCGGAACGTCATCGAGAAGATGAAAGCGAACGCGTCCGTCGCCGAGTGGTACCGCGACCATGGTCGGCACCCGGTCTACGCGAAGAACCAGACGCTCCCGCTGCCCGAGTCGCTCGGAACGATCGCCATGCCCGCGAGCGCGCTCGAGCTCGACAGGCGCGACCAAGAGAACCTCAAAAAGCGCCGCGTGCGCCTCAATCTGGTTTCTTAGTCGTCTCCGCGGGAGCGAGCGCAGGAGCGCCGATCCCTGGCGTCTCTCTGCAGTAGACCTGAACGTCGTTCGTTTGAAAGACGAGCACACACGCGGAGAGCACGTCCATCCCGAGCACGCCGTCGCGCGTGCACGAAGGGTCCAGCTTTCCCGCGAGGACATCGACGTCGATCGTGCGATGCACGTCACCGATCTCGACGAGCGCGCCGCGAACCGTCCCCGACGTGACCAAGCCGCTCGCGGCGACGACCGGCTCGTTGTTGGGCCGCGTCTTGGGCAAGAGCGCCTGACCCGCGGGAGTGACGGCGAGGAGATCCGTGCGCGTCGACCCGGTGTCGAGCAAGAGCTCCGCGGCGTTTCCGTCGACGCGGCCCGAGACGACGAACGCGCGACTCGGCACTGCGCTGTCGTCGTCGATGCAAGCACGCACTGGTTTGGCCGTCAGCTTGGCGAGGCCGCGAATGGCCTCCGCGACGTCAGGCGCACCAGTCGACTCGCGCAGCTCGCGCTCTTGAAGATCCAGGATGATTGGCGTGTCGTGCGTGGCGAGCTGCTGCGCTGACACGAACATGCCGATGCCCAGGTTGGTGATCGCGTCTGGCACGTCCGTCACGAGCGTCTCGGTGTCGACGAGCTCACCCCAGCCATCGATGACGATGTGTGGGTGCGGTGCGCGGCGCGTCTCGAGCGAGTGCCCGACGTGGTCGACGCCGACGTCGCCCATGGAGACTGTCTTCAGCTTGGCCTTTTTTGCGAGCCAACCAGTGACGATGTGGGAGTTCGCGCCCGTGTCGATCAGCGCGAGCGTCTGCACCCCGCCGACCGTCACCTTCGCGATCGGCAGCGGGAAATTGCGGCCTCGGAGCGAGTAGCCGATGGAGATTCGTCTTGGCCCGGCGAGCGGGTCACGCGGCGCTGCTGCCACGATCGGGCTCTTGGGCGCCCCGCTGCACGCCATCGCGCACAAGACCAGGGCGAGGCAGGCGCGGCGCAGCACAACCGCAGCATAGCGCAACGGCGAGGGCCTGCTGATCATCGGTCTAGTTTGCATCCCTCACAAGGTGAATCATGATTCACACAGTGAACCCTACGACGAAAAAGCGCGCCCTCGCCGTCCTCGGTCCGCGCGACGAGGCGAAGGCTGTCTTTCGGCGCGCCATCTTGCGCGCAGCGGCTGACGTGTTCGTCGAGCAAGGGTTTCACGCCGCTCGCATCCAGGACATCGCCGAGCGCGCGCGCATCGGAGTAGGGACGGTCTACAACCACTTCGAGCAAAAAGAGGACGTGCTGCAGGCGCTCCTCGAAGAGCACACGGCGGCGCTCGCCGAGCGCTTCACCGCGCACGCTGCGGGATTGGACTTCGCCACCGATCTGGAGCGGCGCCTCTCGCGGATGCTCGCGTACAAGGACGAGCACCGCGCGTTCTTCGTGCTTGTGATGGAATACGGCCTGATGGGGCCGTCTACCGGCGCCGCCGCGATGGTGTTGAAAGGCCGCAAGGTGCGAACGGACGGCCTGAAGAAGGTGGGCGTCGCCTTGTTCGCGGACGCGCAGAAGCGTGGCGAGCTGCGCGCAGACTTCGACGCCGAGCATCTCCTGCGAATCCTCGGCGGCATCATCCGGGCGTTCGCCGCCGACACGATCGCCGAAGGCGCAACCTTCGCGTCGCGCACGGCCGAGATAGTCGATGTCTTTCTTGGTGGCGCGCAAGCGCGAAAGAAGAAGAAGACATGACGGCGGTCGCGATGCCGTTCGCGAGCGCACCCGTGCTCGCAAAGCGCAACAAATGGGTGATCGCCGCGGCCGTGACGTTCGGGACGCTGATGGGGACCATCGACACCTCCATCGTCAACGTCGCGCTCCCCCAACTCCGCGGCACGCTCTCGGCCACCGTGCAGGAGATCACGTGGGTCTCCACAGGGTACGTCGTCGCCTCGGTCATCGTGATGCCGATCACAGCGTGGCTCGGCTCGCGCTTCGGCCGCAAGAGGATCTACCTCGCGGGTCTCTTGCTGTTCTTGCTCGGTTCACTGCTCTGCGGAACGGCTCGCTCGCTCGCGCCGCTCGTGATCTTTCGCATCATGCAGGGTCTCGGTGCGGGCGCGCTGCAGCCCACCGAGCAGGCGATCCTCCGCGAGACGTTCCCGCCGCACGAGCAGGGCATGGCGATGGGCTTGTACGCCTTCGCGATCATGATTGGTCCGATGATTGGTCCGACGCTCGGCGGATACATCGTCGACAACTATTCGTGGCCTTGGATCTTTTACATCAACATGCCCGTGGGCGCGCTCGGGCTGTTCATGGTCTGGCGCTTCGTGGAGGACCCGCCGTATCTCGAGCGCACGAAGGGAAATGTCGACTGGTGGGGGCTTGGGTTGCTCGTCGTCGGGCTCGCGTCGTTGCAGACCTTGCTCGAGCAGGGCGAGCAAGACGACTGGTTCACCTCGAGCAAGAACGTGGCGCTCGCGTGCGTCGGAGTCTCCACGATAGTCATGTTCGTGTTGCACGAGCTGTACGTGGATGAGCCGATCGTGAACCTTCGGGTGCTCTCCAACCGCTCATTTTCCACGGGGACGGTGATCGGCGCGATCCTCGGCATGGTGCTGTTCTCCACGCTGTTCTTGCTGCCCGTCTACATGCAGGAGTTCCTCCGTTACAACGCGATGCAGACGGGGCTCGCCTTGATGCCGCGATCCATCACGATGCTCGTGACGATCCCAATCGTCGGAGCGCTCTACAACAAGCTCTCCCCGCGCTTGGTGATCGCGGCGGGGCTCACGCTCGGCGGCATCACGTGCCTCATGATGAGCCGCTTCACGTTGCAGACGAGCAAAGAGGCCATCCTCATACCGCAATTGATCCAAGGCGTGGCGCTCGCCCTCATCTTCATCCCGCTCTCGACCGTGTCACTCGCGACGATGGACAAGCGGCGCATGGGCCAGGCCACTGGGCTCAACAACCTCGTGCGTCAGCTCGGCGGCAGCTTTGGTGTCGCCATCTTCGCCGCGTCGCTCGAGCGCTTCATGCACGAGGCGAAGGCGTCGCTCGTGACCCACCTCGCCGCGACCGACCCGCTCGTGCAGCAACGGTTGATCGCGATGCGCGCGGGCATGATGAAGGATGGCGTGGATCTGCCCACGGCGAGCGCGCGCGCGCTGAGCCTCCTCGATGCGCAGGTCTCAGGACAAGCCGCCGTCCTCGGCTTCGAGAAGGCGTTCTACGTGGCTGGCCTGTTGTTCTTCTGCGCCATCCCTTTTGTCGCGCTCCTCGACAACCCCGACATGAGCAAGAAGCCCGACCCCGAGCACGCAGCAGTGGAGATTTGACATGTCAACGACCAACACGCTCGACAAGCCCATGACCGCCGAACCCCAGAAAGAGGCCGCGGCGCCCGCTCCCGCCGCCAAGAGCAAGCGACCGCAGCTCATCGCGCTCGGCGTGCTCGCGGCAGGCGGCCTCGTGCTCGGCAGCTACTACGTCTCGCGCTCGGGGATGGAGTCCACGGACGACGCGCAGGTCGAGGCGGACATCGTGAGCGTGCCCGCGCGCGTGGGCGGCGTCGTCGCGAGAGTGACCTTCAGCGACAACCAAGTCCTCAAGGCTGGCGACGTCCTCGTGGACCTGGACGACGCACAGCTCAAGGCTCGGCTCGCCCAAGCAGAGGCGGACTTGGCGAGCGCCACCGCACAGGCAGACGCAGCGGACAACGACGTGGCCGTCACCACGACGAGCGTGAAGGGCCAGAAGTCCGTGGCAGAGGCGTCGCTTCAAGGGGCGAACGTCGGCATCACTTCGAACGCAGACGAGGTCGCGCAAGCCGAGGCGATGCTCAACGCGGCGATGACCACGCGCAACCAGGCGCAGACGGAGCTCGAACGCACCAAGAAGCTCTTCGACTCGGGCGCGATCTCGAAGGCTGCACTAGACGCGGCGCAATCGACCTTCGACGGCGCTGACGCGAACTTCGCGAACGCCAAGGCGCGCCTCTCGTTCGCCAAGGCGAACACTTCGCAGGCTCGCGCGAAGATCTTGGAGGCCCAGGCTCGGCTCGGTCAGACCAGCTCGGTGGACGCGCAGATCGCTTCGGCTCGCGCGAGGGCCGCGGTCGCACACGCTCGCGTCGACATGTCACGAGCCTCGCGAGATCTCGCGGCGCTCGATCTGTCTTACGCGCACATCGTTGCGCCCAAGGACGGCGTCGCGTCGAAGAAGGCCGTCACGGTGGGCCAGATGATCGCTCCCGGGCAGAGCATCGTGATGGTCGTCCCGCAGTCAGGCGCGTGGGTCGTCGCGAACTTCAAGGAGACGCAGGTCGCCAAGATGCACGTGGGTCAGCCCGTTGACCTCGAGGTCGACGCGTACCCTGGGTCGACGTTGCACGGAGAGATCGAGAGCATGGCGCAGGCGACAGGCGCGCGATTCAGCCTGTTGCCGCCGGACAACGCGACGGGCAACTTCACCAAGGTCGTGCAGCGCGTGCCCGTGCGCATCCACCTCAAGGACATCCCCCCCGGGATCGCCCTTCGCCCCGGCATGAGCGTGGATCTCGTGGTCGA
>JANYHY010000027.1 GCA_025362165.1 Myxococcales bacterium
CCCGTGAACGCTCCGTGGGTCTTGTTGTGCATGTTCTGGGCGCCCACGATGACGCGAGAGCCATCCATCTCGTGCGCGATCGCCGCGAGCGCTGTGAAAGGAGGCGCGATCAGAACGTCCACGGATGGCACCTTCGCCGACATGGCCTTGATCGCCATCGCGAGCTCGAGGCCGGCGAGTCCGCCGTTGTGCATCTTCCAGTTGCCGGCGATGAGAGGTCTGCGTGCGGGGTGCATCAGGCTGTGGTTCCCCGAAGAACCTCGATGCCGGGGAGTTTCTTCCCTTCGATAAGCTCGAGCGACGCGCCTCCGCCCGTCGAGATGTGGCTCATCTTCTTGGCGATGTCTCCGCCAGCCGCGTTCACGGCCGCGGCGCTGTCTCCACCGCCGACCACGGTGAACGCGCCGCTGTTGGCCATCGCATCGGCGACGCCGAACGTACCCTTGCTGAAGGGTGCCTTCTCGAACAAGCCCATCGGGCCGTTCCAGAAGATCGTCTTGGCGTTCGCGAAGCGCTTGGCGAACAGCTCGATCGTCTTGGGTCCGATGTCGAGGATCATCTTGCCGTCGGGGACGCTTGATACATCAACCACCGCGCCCTCCGTCGCCTCCAGGCTGCCCGCCACGACTCCGTCGATCGGGACCAACACCTCCACGCCCTTCTGTTTGGCCTTCTCGAGCAGCGTGCGCGCGAGCGCGAGCTTGTCGCCCTCCACCTTGCTGGCCTTGCAGTCCTTGCCCATCGCAGCGAGGAACGTGTTGGCCATCGCGCCGCCGATGACGAGCGCGTCCACCTGCGCGAGCAACGCCTCGACCACCGCGATCTTGTCGGACACCTTCGCGCCGCCGAGCACCGCGACATACGGCTTGTCGGCCCCGGTCACGAGCTTGCCTAGCGCGGCGATCTCCTTCTCGAGCAAGAACCCACAGCCTCGATCACGGAACAGCTTGGCCAAGCCATGAACGCTCGCGTGCGCGCGGTGCACGGCGCCGAACGCGTCATCGACATAAACATCCGCGAGCTGCGAGAGCGCAGCGGCGAACGCTTCGTCATCCTTCTCCTCTTCAAGATGGAAGCGCAGGTTCTCCAGCAAGCAGACCTGACCATCGCGCAGATCGAACACGACCTTCTTGGCTGCGTCTCCGATGCAGTCGTCGGGTACGTGCACCTCGGCCTTGAGGTGCTCGGCCAACACGGCGCCGACGTGCTCCATCGAGAGCGCCGGATCGGGACCCTTCTTCGGGCGACCGAGGTGGCTCGCGAGGATCACCTTCGCGCCGCGGCTCATCGCGTGTTTGATGGTCGGGAGCGCTTCACGCACGCGCGTGTCGTCCGTCACCTTGCCTTGATCGAGCGGGACGTTGAAGTCCACGCGCAGAAACAGCCGCTTGTTCTCGATCGGGAGATCTTTGATCGTGCGAATGCCGTCGAGGTATCCCATCTCAGAGCTTGTTCGCGACGATTTGCGCGAGATCGACCATGCGGTTCGAGAAGCCCCACTCGTTGTCGTACCAGCTGAACACCTTGCACATGTCCGTGCCGATCACCTGCGTGACCGTCGCGTCGAAGATCGACGATCGCGGATCGCCGATGTAGTCGCTCGAGACGAGCTGCTCCTCGGTGTAGCCGAGGATCCCCTTCATCGGGCCTTCGGAGGCGGCCTTCATCGCCGCGTGGATCGCCTCTCTCGTGATCGGCTTTTCGGTGACGAGCGTGAGGTCGACGAGGCTGACGTCCATGGTCGGCACGCGCACCGCTTGTCCGTCGAACTTGCCCTTGAGCGCCGGGATGACCTCCGCCAGCGCCTTCGCCGCACCGGTGGAAGACGGGATCATGTTCTGCGCAGCCGCGCGCGCGCGCCGCAGATCGCCCTTGCGGTGCGGGATGTTGAGCACCGACTGGTCGTTCGTGTACGAGTGGATGGTCGTCATCAGGCCGTGCTTGACGCCGAACGTGTCGAGCAGGACCTTCGCGACGGGCGCCAGACAGTTGGTGGTGCACGATCCGTTGGAGATGACGTGGTGCCTGGACGGATCGTACTCGCTGTCGTTCACGCCGAGCACGATGGTCTTGTCGTGGTTCTTCGCAGGCGCGCTGATCATCACCTTCTTGGCACCTGCCGCGAGGTGACCCGCGCACTTCTCCTTCTCGGTGAACAGCCCAGTGCACTCCATCACGATCGGGATACCCGCGAGCGCGAGCTTGCTCGGATCTTTCTCCGCGGTGATCTTGATGTGCATGCCGCCAACGTCGATGCCGCCCTCGACCGCCGTGGCGCGCACCTTCGCGCGACCGTGCACGGTGTCGTAGTTGAAGAGGTGCGCGAGCGTCTTGGGATCGGTGAGATCGTTGATCAGCGCGACCTCGAGCCCTTCGACTCTGCGCTCCGTCATGGCGCGCAAGACACAGCGACCGATACGACCGAAACCGTTGATGGCGATCTTCGTGGACATGAGATTCTCCGCTCGAGTTGGCGGCGGAGGGTAGTCCTGCCCATCCTGGCTCGCAACCCCGCGAGGATGGCTCGCGAGGCTCGAGCGTACGGCTTCATGGGGAGATGCTAGGTTCGCCTCGGTGCAACTTCGTGAGCGTGCGTGGGTGGCCGCGCGCAATTTTCTCTACGACAAACTCGTCTTCGGGCGCGGTCACGACCTGGCCAAACCTGTGTACGACAGGCTGATCGCGATCGAGCTCGCTGCGGCGCGTGCGCGCGACGGACGCTTCGTCTTCGCTCCCGTGCGTGACGTCACCGCCCTGATCAAGACCTTCGAACGCCCTCACACAGTGCGCCGTCTCGTCGCGAGCATCCGGCGCCTCCACCCGAGCATGCCCATCGTCGTGGTGGACGACAGCAGCTCTCCGCGAGACATCGAGGGCGTCACGTTCGTGAAGATGCCGTTCGACAGCGGGCTCTCGGCCGGACGCAACGAAGGTCTGCGCCACGTCACCACGCGCAACGTGTTGCTGCTCGACGACGACTTCGTGCTTACACAACACACGCGCGTCGACGCCGCGCTCGAAGCGTTGGAGCGCCCCGAGATCGATCTCGTCGGTGGGCGCGTGACATTTTTGCCGTTCTATCTCGAGCAAGCCAAACCCGTGCTCACGGATCGTCGGATCGATCGCTGGCTCGTCTGCGACAAAGTTCCTAACTTCTTCGTAGCGCGCGCGGACCGGCTGCGGCTCGTGCCGTGGGACGAGCGACTGAAGCTCATCGAGCACATGGACTTCTTCCTGCGCGCCAAGGGCGTGCTCACTTCGGTCTACGAGCCGAGGCTCGCCTGCCTTCACGCGCGCACGTTGTTCGACGCGCAGTACATGCGAAAACGCGTAGACGTCGCGCGATACGTCGACATCCTTCGCGAGAAATTGTCGTCGCCTTCGGCGAACGACAACGACTGAGCGGAAGGCTTCGCCAGCGGCAATTGGCGTCTAGGGATAGAGCTTCTTGATGCCCGCGGTGCAGACCCGGTCGCCCTGCGCTTTGCAAATGCCCTTGAGGAGACCGACCTCGTCCGGAGAGGCCTTGCCGCCCATCACGCGCGGCTCCAGCAACGCGCGCGCGCCCGCCTGATCTCCGTTCAGCGCCATCGTGCTCGCTTGCGAGAACACGCTGCCTCCCACGGGCGGGTGCTTCACGCTGACCGTGGTCGTGGGAACGGTGTTGGTGGTGATGGGGTTCGCGGTCACGGTGTTGGTCGGCGCGGTCGGCGCTGTGTTGGTCGCGACCACGTTGGTCGGCGCGGTCGCTGTGTGAGTCGTCGTGGCGCTGGTCGCGGCGTCGAGCTCGCGCAGCTTGTCGGTCGCGATCTGCTTGCGGCTCGACGGTACGGTCATCGAGTCCGCGACCTGATGGAGCAACGCGCGCTTCCTCGCGGGATCGGTCTCTTTGTCCGCACGCGCGAGCACACCGTCCGCCCACCGCGTCTCGATGTTGAGAAAATCGGTGGTCGTGCGCAGCGGCGAACCCTCGGAGATCGACACGAGCAGTTTGTCGTGCGCGAGATCGCATTTGCCTTGATCGCAGAGCGCCTTTGCGGCGTCGAGCGCGGCTTGCTCGGGGTTCGCCGACGTCGTGCTCGCCGTGCCGATCGGGTCCAATCCCTTGGGCTTCTGGGTGTACATCCAGCCGCCGATCACGACACCGCCTGCGATCACCGCTCCCAACAAGACCCACGGAACGATCGACGAGCTGCCTGGGCCGACACGCGGTTGCACCGGCAACGAAGACGGAGTGCGATCTGCGAGCGCCTCGAGCTGTTGGCTGTCGCCGACGCCGGGCAAGAAGATCTGACCTGCTCCGACGAAGCGCAATCGCACGTCACCAAGCTCCAGCACGTCGCCAGCTTCGATGATCCCACGGCGGAGATCCGAGCCGTTCACGCGCACGCCGTTGCTCGATCCTTTGTCGACGATCTCGTAGCGCCCTTCGCCGAGCGCGTGGATCTCGCAGTGGAGGCGCGAGACCGAGTTGTGATTGACCGAGATCGTCGCGTCCTCTGCGCGACCAATCGTCACGCGCTCACCCGTGAGAGGATACTCGGCGCCTGGAGTCGGACCCGCCAACATCACGAGGCGGTCGGGGCGCTGCATCAGCTCCGAGCCACGATTGAGCGACCCCGTCGGGATCGTCGCCTTCATCGCCTCGGTGGTCGCACCGGTCTGCGCGCCGGGCGCGGTGTCCACTCCGAGCGCGTCGTCTTGCAGCACGATGCGGTAGTCGCCGATCTGGATCAGGTCTCCGTGCTGGAGCTCCTGAGGCTGCACCACACGCAGACCGTTGACGTACACACCGTTGTAGCTCGAGTGATCTTCGAGCTGGTAATTCGACGTCGGCCCATTCGCGCGATGAATCTTCGCGTGCTCGCGCGAGACGTTCCGCTCCGTGAGGCGGATGGTGTTCCCCTCTTTGCGTCCGACCGTGTAGTCGTCGCGCGTAAGCGGCACGGTGGTCCGCTTGCCTTCGTCGTCCTCAATTACAAGCTTCCACATGGGCTCGGTTTGGGCGGCGCAACGGAGGGCGCGCGGGGCGGCTCGAAGGCAAACGGTTGACTGCGCCGAGGAGAGACCCTCTCGCCACGGCGAAAAAGCAGTCTAGCGAGCAGCGGGCCCGAAGCGCAACGGGCGTGCAGAGGATGTGCGTTCACGGGCTCTGATTTCATCGAAGGGGTTGACGTATCACAAGGCGATGACCATGTATCACGCCGTGACACAAAA
>JANYHY010000068.1 GCA_025362165.1 Myxococcales bacterium
TGTTGGAGATGAACACGACGCGGCGACCGTCCGGCGACACGTCGGGAGCGGTGGCGCGGAAGCCCTCGGTCAAGCGCGTGCGCGCGCCGTCGAGACCCACCTCGCTGCGCGTCTTGGAGGGGAGCGTGAAGAGATCGTCGAACGCGAACAGGTTGTTGAAGATGTCCGTGGAGTTGAAGAGCACAGACCCATCCGGCAGAAAGCTCGCGGAGCTGTTGCCGTTCGTGCGGATGACGAGCTCTCGATCTTTGTCTCGCGCTTCAGTGATGTCACCGGTCGCGTCTCGCACGAGCGGCACGCGATACAGACCTCCAGTGGAGTGACCGTCGTCCCTGAAATACAGCAGATCGCCCGCGGCTCCGTCCCACGCACTCTTCGGGATGAAGCGCGGGCTCTCGGCGACTTGTCCGCCGAACGTGAGTCGCTTGCCCTCGATCAAACCGCGCGCCTTGATCGCGTCTGCCTGCGCTCCGAAGTCGCGCTTCAACGTCGCTTGCCACGCGGGGTACATGTCCTCGAACGTTCGTCCTGTCGCGCGTCGGATCGATCGGTTCACCGCGTATGGGATCACTTGATAAGAGTAGTCGTCGATCATCGCGCGGATCGCGTCTTCGCCGTAGGTCTCGGCGATCCACTTCATGAAGAACGAGCCGTAGAGGTACCAGAGGTTGCCTTGCGGCCAACGTCGCGCGCTGCCCGTGAACACGTCGAGCGGCGCGAAGTTGTCCTCGAGCACGTCCGCGCGCATGAACATGTTCCAGATGGACGAGCGCAGTCGACCGCCACTGGTGCGCGTCGTCTCCTCGTAGACCGCGAGCCCCTCGAGCAACCACCGCGGCTGCACCTGATTCGGCGCGAACGTCTTGCCGAGGATCATGTTCACGATGGCTGGGATGCCGCGGATGTGATCGGTGTGCAGCACGTGCGTGAACTCGTGCGTGACGAGCTCCTCGTACCAGTCGTCGACGTCGCCGAGCGGCGACAGATCGTCGGGCGCCGTCGCGAAGAATCGGATCGAGTCGTAGGGCAGCGCGCTCGCGAACGCGTTGGCGCTGTCGGTCTGGTCGGTGATCGAGAGCTCCACGCGCTGGCTCGGCGGCCAGCCGATCGCGGGGACCATGCGCGCGTAGATCGCCTCTGCGTGGTCTGCGATGCGTTCGGCGATCTCGCGCTCGCCGGAGTAATAGTTGACGCGGAAGTGCGCCGTCTCGATGGTCTCCCACTTGAGGCGCGGATCGTTGGCCGCGTGCGCCTCTCGCGCGCCCAAGCTCGCGGCGACCGCGGCCATCACCGCGAGGATCCTCATGCACCGCGCGACGCTCATGCGAGCGGCGGAGTCTACGAGAAAGCGTGCGCGCAAAGGAGAGAAAGGCAGCGTTGCAGCCACGTGCATCGCCGTGACAGATTGAGCACCGATGCGCAGTCGTCTCGCGTGGACCTACTTCGCCGCTGCCGCCAAGGTCGTCACTGTAGCGTTGGTGCCGTTGATGGCCTGCAGAGGGTCAACCCCCCGCGATTATGGCTCTTCCAGTGACGTTGACGCGATTTTGAAGAGCGGTGGCGTGACTGGCGCAAAATTGATCTGCGCCAATCCGAGCTACGACGGAGCAGTCACGCGCGGATTTACCTGCATGACCACATTGAGCACTAGCGACATCACGACATTGACTGCAAAGCTCGGACTATCCACTAGTGCACCCATGCTCAATGGTGGCAATCGCGACACGTGTGAGGTCGCACCAAACGTGCAATCGTCCAATCCGAACGTGGACGTACTGATGGGTATGAACAAGAGCATTCCCAATGGTGTTGGGAGGTTCGAAATACACGTCAATCGCTCGACCCGCGCGGCGTGCGTGCAAATCGAATATCCTTCGGGCTGATCAGCGAACGAGTAGCTGCGCGCTGGGCGCGACCGTGGGCTCGTCATTGTCGGTGGTCGCTCGCGACTCGGCGGCCGTCATGTGACCGCGCAGCATGAAGCGCAGCGGGATGTCCCACGCTGAATCCGACGTACCGAGGTCCGTCGAGATGATGAGCGTACCTTGGATCTGGCGCACACCCGACGCTCCTGCGGCGAGCGTCGCACCGGCGGGGAGAGGGATGCGGAGGATCGCGCTCACGGGGTCGGCGCTGCGCGCGGTCACATGAAGCGTGGACACTTGGTTGGCGACGATTGAAGTCGGCCACGCGACGTCGAGGTGCAGCGGAGAGGCCGAAGCGTCCGGAGGGTGCGAGAACGAGCGGGCGAGCGGACGCTCGAACCGAGCCAAAAATGGCGCTCCCAACGTGGTCACGACGACACGTGTCGTGCCTGCATCGAGAGGCACGACAACGCGCCCCTGTGAGGGAACGGCGACGTCGATGGTTCGGTCGCCGATCGTCACCTTGGCGCGCGAAGCCTGGGCGACGCCCAACCGCGAGCCCAGCAGCGCGCGAACGACCGCGCGTGTCGCTCGAGGCGAGCCGTACCCGCCGCGTGCGTCGCGATCGACAGTGAGCCAACCAAGCAAGCGCTCTTCGCTCGCGGGCAGCACGACGCCCAGCTCCGCGGCACGTACGAGCGCGGCGTAGACGAGCACGCGATCACGACGCTGTTTGCCCGCGAGGTTGATGGA
>JANYHY010000073.1 GCA_025362165.1 Myxococcales bacterium
GCCGGATCCAGGCAAAACACTGCTGCCGCAGTAAGCGAGTTTGGGTCTATTCGGCGGACATCCGCCCGGAACGTACTGCTGTACGTGAGGACGGATGGCCGTCGAAGAGGCCCAAAATCGCGACCTGCGGCAGTAGTGCTAATGGGATCAGGCGCGCGGATCGAACACGACGCGTTTACCGAGGCGATGGTGGGCCATGTCTGCGAGCACCTCGTTCACGCGCGACATGGGCGCGAACTCGATGAACGGCGCCAGCACCACGGCACCCGAGTAAATGAGGCGAAGTACGTCTGGGTAGACCTCTGGTGGACAACCCCATGTGCCATGAATGGTCGCGTCGAAGGCCATGATGTTCGACAAGCGTAGCTCGACGGTCGCAGCGCAGTAACCGGCCTGTACCATCACAGCCGCAGGTGCGAGCAACCCATAGGCGAGCGCCTGGCCTTGCGTCGTTCCGCTGCACTCGAAGATGCGGTACCGCAGCGAGGAGATGCCCCAGTCAGTCGCGACACGGTGCACTTCCTTTCGCACTTCCTTGGGGACGCGGCCAGCGACTAGCACTGTCTTCTCTGCGCCGTGCGCGTTCACGAGCGCGAGGTTGGCTGGACTGATGTCGAGCGCGATGACACGCGCTCCGCGCGCGCGCGCGATCTGAATGGTGTAGCCACCCACCCCACCGGCGCCGATGACGAACGCAACGTCCCCCTTGGCGAGTCCGGCGCGCCGCGTGGCCTGGTATGCAGTCGAGACCGCGTCAGCGACGACCGACAGGTGCCTAGCATCGAGCGTCACTGGGAGATCGTCGAGCACCACGAGCGGCCCGCCAGGGGCGAGGACGTGGGTCGCGAAGCCGCCGTCGATGTCGTTGCCTGGCATCTTCTGTTTGGGGCAAGCGTTGCCGCGTCCTGCGCGACAGAAGTCGCAGTCGCCGCACGGCAAGACGGCAGGCACGAGAACACGCCTACCAGCGAGATCCTGGTGTTTGGAACCCGCGACCACCACGCGCCCGACGATCTCGTGACCCAGCACTAGCGGCAATGCGTGGCGGGGCGTGACCTCACCACTCGCAAAAGCCAGGTCGGTGTGACAGAGCCCGCACGCTTCGATCTCGACCAGCACCTCTCCATCGTTTGGCGACGGAGTCGGCAGTGAGCGCTTCTCCAGAGGTTTGCCGGCGGTCGTGAGAACATAGGCATCGATCATGGTGATTATTGTGCGCCTCGTCCTCACGCAATGTGCTGACGATTGTCATGACGAACGCCTACCCAGACGATCTTCACGCGGCGTTTCCCGGCCTCAGCGCAGCGCCCCAATCATTGGTCAGCGCCGAATAGGTCAAGAACGACGACATCATCGCTCCGGCGAACCCCGCTGAAAACGAGTCCTGCCCAGTCATCCACAACCCCTTGATGGTGGTCTGCGGACGCAGCCAATGCGTGTGCCGCACGAAGCGATCGCCGCTCGGCTCGAGCCCCAGCGAGCACCCTGCCCATGCCCGTGGATTACACCCCATAGGAAGCCCAGCTCGCAGCACCCGCGGAGTCTTCCCACGAAGCTCAGGCATGTGCCGATGCACTACTTTGGTCAGGTTCTCTGCGACCGCACCGCGAAACTCTTCCCTAAACACAGCGTCTTGCTTGCTCCGCTCCACCCAAGGCCGAATCCCCTCCGCGAGGGCCACCACAGTCGACTTCTTGGGATACCTCTGCGCATGGAGCGGGTCACGCGACGACGGACTCAACAAATACCCACCCATGCCATCGAGTCTCATCTCCGACTTGTACAGCTCGTCTGCCTTCGACAAGTCCCACTTCGAGATGCCCTCGTAGTTGGGCATGTGCCACACGACCTGCTTGGGAAGCTCGATCTCCTCGTCGTATCCAAGGAACAAATACACATGCGACGGGCTGGGCCCGATGTCATCGAACCGCTGCCGATAGCCGTGCCGCGTAGACACCTCCGGATCGAGCATCTCCATGAACGTGGTGTATGCAGACGCGTCGCTGATGACGAGCTTGGCGCGAATCTCGGTTCCGTCCTCCAGGCGTACGCCCACCGCGCGATCGTTCTCCACGAGGATCCGTTCGACGGGCGACGACACAGCGACCTGCCCGCCCGCCGCTTCGATGATGGGCGCGATGCACGCTGCGATCTGTCCAGCCCCTCCCACTGGGTAGTACGCGCCATGCCGATAGTGAAACAAGTTGACCGCATGGAACGCGAACGGCGCTTGCTCTGGCGTGCGTCCATGATTGCCGTACATGTACGAAAAAATCGCGGCGAGACGCTCGGAGAACTTGAGCTCTCCACGAAAGACCTCGTTCACGCGTCGCCCCATGTACGAACGCCACTTCCCTCCGGTCGCGCGATAGAGACCTTCGCGCACGAAGACCGGCAGACTCCCAGGCATGAGCTTGGTCGCGGCCCATGACGTCGCCCACCACTCGATCTTCTCTTCGAGCGCGTAGTAGCCACGAACATCTCCCTCTCCTGGAAAGAGCCTCTCCACCCACTCGATGTTCTTCTCGGGCGACGAGAACCACTCGAACACGTCATCGCCGAAGCAAGCCGTCTCGTGCACGTCAGGCATCTTCGCCCACATGAGTTGGTTACCGGTGATGAAGTCGATGGCTGGGCGATAGGCTCCTCTACCGATGCGAGGATCCATGTCGCCCACCGAGTCAAGGCCACTTGGGAACTCGAAACCATCGATCTCATGACAGTGGGTGCACCCACCAGGAACGATGTTGGCCTCCAGCAAGAGCACACGCATCCCGCGCTTCTGCGCGAGCAACGACGCAATGCCGAGCCCGCCAATCCCCGAGCCGACCACGATCGCATCGGGGTTCGAGAGGTAGTCCGTCGGCCGCTTGTATCGGCTCTTGGCTGGCGACTCGACGGTGTTGAGGGGAGGACCGCTGTGGGCGAGACCAGGCTCGTAGAAGAGGGGCTTCATGCTCGAATGCGCAATTACGGCAGGTACCCACTCGACACCATGACTTCCGTCAATTCACCGCGAGGGTCTTCGAGGCCATCGAGATCGGTGCGTCCTTTCCCGACTGCTGCCAGAGCGTCATCAGCGAAGTACCCCATGCGTCGGTGGTGTTGCCCTTCGCGAGCGCGCTCACGTACTCGTGCGTCACGGTTTGATACGCCAGCGTCACGATCGCCGTAGTCGTCTTGAGGGGAATGGAGAAGGCGACGTCGGCCCAGTTCTGCCCGTCAGCGTAGGTCGCATCCACTGCGCCTGCTCCTGCCGAGGCATAGTTTGAGTTGGTGAAACCGCGCGGCGGAATGCGGTTGTCCTTCACGATCACGTCCGCGAGGCTCATGTGAGTCGTGCGGCCCGCAGGCAGCCCGGTGAGCTTCGCCGCCGCGGCGCTCAGGCCAATGTGCATCTCGAACACGGTGGTCGTCGACTCGTCGAGGTCTCCTGTCGAGGCGTCCCAGCGACCGTACTCTGCGAGGAGGTTCTGACCTGCATCCAACATTTTCACGTTCACAAAGACGCGTCGCCCCTCGATGTGCCCAGTAGGAAGTTTGTGTCCAGACAAGTTGGTCACACGCGCGACCAGCGTAGACCCTTGCTGCTTCACCTCGAGCGACGCCGCCTCGGCCAGCATGTCGATGGCGTTCGTCCGTCCCCGGGCGAGCGCCTTCTGATCGACGCTACTTCCCCAGTAGGAAGAGATGATGTCGAGCACCCAAGCGCTCGCACCGGCGAACTCGTGCAGAGCCAGATCCGCGCGAACAGGAGCAAACGAGCAGCCCTTGCTGCTCGTGCGGGGCATGTGGCAACTCTGGCAAGTCGTGCCCTCGGCAGGGAACGCGCTCAAGCTCCATTCGGTATAGGTTCGCTCCAACGGAAACTGCGCGCGCGGATCTGGATCTGGCGCTGGTTGGTGCTGCAGGTTGTACCCGTAAGTGCCATTCGAGAGCTTGGACACGGCTGGGTTGCCTACGTCGTGGCATGTTCCGCAGAGCGCGGAGTCTTGGAGGAAGTTCCTCCCGACCGCGAAGGGGTGTGGTGGTCCCGCGTCCTCGTAAGGTCCGCGGCGAAGCCACTGGGGATCGATCACGAACTGCGCGTTGCCGAAGTGCTTCGGTGCGCTGACGAGAGAGGCGAGCGTCTTCACGTCATTCGGAGAGACTGCGCTCGGGTCTGTCGTCCGCGGGTCGACGAGCGTATGGCAGAACAAGCACGACACGCCGTCGAGATCGTGGCCGCCGATACTCTTGCCGGTCCAATCCGCCACGTGTCCCGTAGGCACGGACATGGGTAGATGACACCGCAGGCAATAGGTGCCCACACCTGGAACGTCTTGGTTCGCGTTGGCGAGCTGCGCGAAGAAGAGCGGATCGCGGCCGGAGTTCGCCATCAGACTTCCCGACCAGGTGTCATGAGGCGATGCGTTCATGTCGGGGAAGGTTCCGTTGAGGCTCGAGTGGCAACCCGAGCAAACAGAAGCGCCCAAGTATCCCGATGCGTCTACGTCACCGATCTGGGTGCCTGGGACCTGGAAGTCTTGCAAGTCGACCGAGCCATCTACGCCGTCTGCGCCGGCGTCCACGGGCGGGGACCAGGCATCGGATAGTGTCGCTGGCGAAGGCAGCCAGCGCACGCCGCCGTCCGTGGTGATGGTCTCCACTACAGTGTCGCCGCACGCAGCCACGACGACACACGCGAGAGCGAGCCCCAGCCCTATGCGCCACAAGCCCATCCTCAATGGTTAACAAGCAGTGCGCTCTCGAACGATGACAAATGTCATACTTGCCGTTTGTAGTCAGAATTGGATCGTCCGCGCTTCGCGTGCCATTCCCCGGAGACCCTGGCGTGGCCGGTAGAACTCTCGCCAGAGCTCGAGGTAGCCGTCCAGTAAGGTTTCTGGCGACATTTGCTTGGGTCGGAACACTACGTTCGCGTCGTTGTAGAGCGACCAGTCACGCGTAAGGACGCGCTCCTCGAGCACCATGCGTTTGTACAGCGGAGTGCCTGGGTAGGGCGTAGTGATCGCGAACTCTGCCTTCACTATCTTGGCGTCGTTGGCGAACTCGAGCATCCGATCAAACACCCCTTCATCGTCTTCATCATTGCCTACGAGAAACGAAGTGTACGGTTCGATGTCGTGATCGTGCGCCTTGGTGATGGCGTCCTTGGCCTTCTGTAGCGCGATCGGGTCCTTGCCCGTGAACGCTCCTCGCGTGATGGGATCGAAGCCTCCCACGAGGTAGAACATCTTGATGCCAGCGCATCGCATCCGCACGAGCGTGGCTTCGGGCGTGGCCAGGATCATCGGCATCGACACGCCCAGGTAACTGATGGACGCCTGGCCGCGTTCTGCCAAGGTCTCGATGATCTCCATGAAGCGACGATTGGATGTTGGAAAGAAGCTGGTGTCTTCGGTGAGCGATCCCAGCTTGCCGCGCGCCGCGAGCTGTTCGACCTGCGCGATGACGTGCGACGTGTCGTAGTGGCGCAACTTCCGGCCTGCTGTCGCGGGGATCGCGCACGCGAAGCACGCGAGAGGGCAACCACGCGACGTCTGCACTGGGTAGTCGTCCGGGCAGTACTCTCGCCCCTCTTTCTCCATGTAGAGATCAACGCGGGGGAGCGGCTGCTTGGAAAGAACGATTGGAGCCTTCTCCATGTACCGCTTCTGCAGAGCTCCTGCTCTTGCGTCCGCGAGGACGTCCGCCCACACCCCTTCTCCTTCTCCGAGCACGACCGCGTCAGCGTGCAAGAGCGCTTCGTCCGGCATCATGGTCGGGAAGATCCCGCCCATCACGACCTTGCGCCCACGCGCACGGAAGGCGTCGCCCAGTTCCATCGCTCGCTTCGCAGACGGCGTGAAGAAGCTGATCGCGACGAGATCGACCTCGTCATCGAGCCCCACGTCCTCGAGACGGTCATCGCGGAAGTCGAGCTCCCAGCTGGGTGGAGTGACCGCTGCGAGACAAGCGATTCCCAAAGAGGGTGGGCCGAAGTACTCGTTGCATGGGACCCACGTCCGGAGCTCGGGGTGTGCCTCGGCATGGCGCGCGAACTTGGGATACACGAAGCGAACTTTCATCATTCTTCCTGGTCACTCTGCGGCGCAAGGCCGGGCGATCGCGTAGATCAGATCACTGATCAAGATGGCGCGCTGTTCGGCGTCGTCGTCGCGAGCGAGCGCGTCGATGGAGGCCATGCCGCGCTCTGCCCAGTGCTGCGCGGCGAAGCCTGCGACGACCGTCGCCGCAGATGTGCCGTCGCCTAGACTGGCGCGCGCGGCGCGGTGTGCGATGTCGGCGCGGGCGAGCGCTTGCAGCAGCGATTGGCGTTGAACGACGGTCGCGCCGTGGTGGGTGCGCGCGCAGTCGAACGCATGATCCAGTTGTTCCGCGAGCGCATCGCAAGCCTCATGACCCACCCGCGTCGATACCCGATTGGCGCTGAGCCTCGACATCGCCATGCGCAGGAGCAGGACGTCGTTGGCACCTTCGAAGATGCGCGTCACACGGCAATCGCGGAGCAGACGACAAACCCCAGTGTCCTCCATGAAGCCCAACGCTCCATGGAGCTGGACGGCCGAGTCCGCTACTTCGAACGCGCCTTCGCTCGCGAAGACCTTGACCGCGATCGTGTCGTCGTCTTCCAGAGTCTTGGCAGCGATCGCCACCAGCGCCCCCATCGCGTGAAACGTGGCGGCGAGCTCGGTGACGCGACGCCTGACTGCTGGAAACTCTCCGAGTGTCCGACGAAACTGCCGGCGCGTGGTGACGTGCTCGATGGTGCGCAAGAGCGCAGCCTGCGCTGTGCCAAGGCAACCCGCAGACATGAGAGTGCGCCCACATGCGAGCGCTTCGTGCGCCAGCTCGAGCCCCGCGCCAGGCTTGCCCAACACGTGGTTTGCAGGGACGCGAACGTCGTCGAAGAGCACCGTGGCCGTGGACGAGGCTCGGATGCCGAGCTTGTGTTCCTCCGCGCCGATGCTCGTGCCTTTGCTCTCGCGCGGAACGAGGACGAGCGCGTGGCTGCGTGTTCCCCAGCGCGCGAGCACGGTGAAGCAGCCTGCGTAGCGTGCATTGGTGACGTAGCTCTTCTCGCCATTGACGATGACGTCGCCTCCGTCGAGGACCGCTGTCGTTCGCACCGACGCGATATCGGAACCTGCATCGGCTTCCGTCGCACAGAAGGAGCCGATGAGTTCGCCTCGCGCGAGGCGAGGAAGCCAGGCGGCGCGAACCTCATCGGTCCCGTGCTGCGAAATCGCGTGAGTGCCCAGGCCCGCATGAAGTCCCACCATCGTCGCCACCGACCGGTCGCAACGCGCGAGCTCGGCCACGAGCTTACATACGACCCCAAGCGGAAGACCGAGCCCTCCATACTCTTCGCTGATCGTCAGCCCGAAGAGCCCCAGTTCACACATCTTCGAAACGATCGTCTGCGAGATGACTCCTTCGCGTTCGGTTCGCGCGTCGTCCAAGGCGCTCACCGCGAAGCGACGAACCTCCGAGACTAGCTCGTCATGAGGCGACGTCATGCGCCCTGGCTTCGAGGTTGCGCTCGACGAAAGCGCAGACGTCGTCGAGCGTCACGATGTCCATGGCGTCATCGAGTTCGAGGTGAAGCCCCAGCTGCTCACTGATGCTCGAGAGGAGCTCGAGGCTGCCGAGCGAGTCCATCCCGAGGTCCTCGCGGAGGCGGCTATTGCCCTTGATCACGCTCTGATCAATCTCCAGAATTTCAGCCACCAGCGCGGTCAAACGCTCACGAATCGAAAGATCAGTCGGCATGTCGAGTCCCTTGTGTGGGTGGCACGTAGCGGTGTCGCACGAGCCATTCGTACGTACGGTCGAGAGTCACGTCGAGCGGTGTGCATTCGAATCCAAGCTCGCGTGCGGCGAGGGCGCTCGACACTGGTTGCCCTTCGGAGACGACGTCGACGAGCTCACGCGGCATGCCGACGCGCTGCTTGTTTGTCTGCGCTGCGCGTTCGTCCGCATCGGCCTGAGCACGCGCGACTTCGACGTCGACGCGAGGCGCGACGAGCTGCGCGCCATAACGTCTTGCGACACGCGCGAGCAGCGCGCTCATGCGGATGTTGTGCCCCGCGATGCAATAGCGTGGGGCCGTGGTGTCGAGCGCCCGAACGTGAGCTCGCGCAGCGTCAACGACGTCGACGAGGTTGATCCATCCTTCGACCCAGAACGGTAGCCGCTGGCCAAGGGCAGCTACGAGCACACCCGTAGTGCCGATGCGAAGGTCCCAAGGACCGATGCACCCGCCCAGCACCATTGAGACGACATCCAGTCCGCGCAGCCGCCAAGCGTCGACCGATCGCTCCATGGCGCGCTTCACGCAGACGTACACGCTCGCGCTTGGTGCGTCGGCGCGCATGTCGCCCTCGCAAGCCGCGCGCCCCTCGGGGGCTGGAGCGAGCGCCGCCACACTCGACGTGTATACGACGCGTCGCACACCCGAGGACGCAGCAGCAGCCAGCGCATTCTCGATTCCCCACACACCCGTCTGCACCGAAGCCGTCAGGTCGGTCGAGTACCTGGGGTAATGCCCAGCCGAAATCACGACCACATCGCGGCCCTTCATGGCGGCCTCGAGCGAAGCGCGATCCTCCAGTGATGCAGGCAAGAGCGTGACAGGGCGACGGCGCAAGAGAATGGTAGGCGTGGACTTCCTACGCGTCACCGCGACGTCGAAGCCGCGTTCGAGCAGCGCGTCCACTACATGAATACCCACGAAGCCGCTCCCCCCAATCACGAGCGCCTTGTTGGTCGCATTGGGTTCGCGCTGCACCCGCGCACCTTCCTTCCTCTGGGAAGACTGGTCGATGATGAATGTCAACTCTGCTCGATTGCCTGGGAAGTGGTCTCGGCGATGGACGGCGGAGACGAAACACGAGCGCGCGCGAGTTGGCACACCAGAGCCGCGAGCAGTCCGACGAGTAGTACTGCGTTCGCCTGGTGCAGGGACGCGAGCGCCAGCGGCACGCGGCGCATGACCACCACGGCGCCGAGCACGACTTGAGTGACCAATACCATCAAGGTCAGCATGCCAAGGAGGCGTGTGAGCGACGACGTGCGCCACGCCATTACTACCAGCGCGCTGCATGCGATCGCGAGCGCGAGCGCGGCCGCGCGATGGACGAAGTGAATCACGACAGCGTCGGAAGTGGCGTGAACGAGCGATGAGAGATCGATGGGTACCCACGCGCCGCCCATCTTCGGAAAGGTCGTAAAAATAAGGCCGGCGTGTGTTCCGGCCATGAGCCCACCCCAGGCCACCGTGATCGCCGCGATCGCGAGCGCGGTATACGCCAGCCCAAGAGTCCCTGCGGAAGGCGCGCGTTCGATGCGCTGCGTGCGCTGTGCTGCGATCATCCACACGAGCGCAGCGAAGACGGCCACGCCGACCACGAGATGCGCCGAGAGGCGACTCGGACTGACGTGCGGAACATCGACGAGGCCGCTCTTGACCATGAGCCACCCCAGGCCAGCCTGCACTAGCCCCGCGCACAGCACGACGACGATGGGCCTAGCCTCGTGCAGTGAGAGCTTACGCCGCACGAGCAGGTACACGAGAGGCAACGCGAGCACGAGACCGGTCAGGCGACCGAGCAGCCGGTGCGCATACTCGAGCAAGAAGATGGTGCGGAAACCTTCCATGTCCATGCGCGCATTGACCAACATGTACTCCGGCGTCGCGCGATACTTCTCGAACGCCAGATTCCACTCGACGTCGCCGACAGGAGGGAGAACACCGGCCACCGGCTGCCACTCGGTGATCGAGAGTCCCGCGTGCGTGAGCCTCACCACGCCTCCGAGCACGATGAGTGAGAACGCCATCGCAGCCGCGATCACCAGCCAGGGCAGCAACATTCGGCTGTTCAAGATGCGGGAGCGCGACTCCATCGCAGGCTGAATATCAGGGCTGGAGATGCCGCGAGCCGCTCAGGTCGGACGCTCCCGTCCGCGACTTGATCCATGTCAAGTCAAGACGAACGTTCGTCCGGTACCACTCCTGGGACCTTAGGAGCAAGCCATGACGATCCCCGATCTAAAGAACCACGATCTCGTTCCGCAGCTCGAGTTTCGCAACATCCTCTACGAAGAGCGTCCAGTTCGCGGCCGCGACGGCAAGCCAGTGGACGGAGTGCACGGGGTCTACATCAGCCTGAACAACGAGGCGCAGCTCAACTCCTATACGACCGCCGCCGTGAAAGACGTCATCCTCGCGCTGCGCCGCGCGAGCGTCGATCGTCGTGCTGTGTGCGTCGTCTTCACTGGCGCAGGCAACCGCTCCTTTTGTACGGGCGGCAACACGGCCGAGTACGCGAACTACTACGCTGGCAGGCCGCTCGAATACCTGCAGTACATGAGGCTCTTCAACGACATGGTCACGGGCCTCTTGCTGTGTGACAAGCCAGTCATCTGCCGCGTCAACGGGATGCGCATCGGCGGCGGTCAAGAGATCGGCATGGCGTGCGACTTCTCGGTCGCAGGCGACCACGCGCGCTTCGGACAAGCTGGCCCTGTGCATGGGTCCGCACCCGACGGAGGCGCGACTGACTTCTTGCATCTCTTCGTTGGTGTCTCACACGCTGCGGTCTCCCTGTCGCTGTGCGAACCCTGGAGCGCACACAAAGCCATGCGCCTCGGACTGCTCACGGAAGTAGTGGCCGTGCACAAGAACGACCAAGGGAAGTTCATCGCCAACCCCACAGTCATCACCGACCGCTACTCCGACGAGCTAGGCCGCATCGTGTATGGGGACTGGAAGACTGGTGCGGCGAGCGACGCCGCCAAGGCCGAGGCCAAGACGTGCACCATCGATTTGTCTCCGCTCGATGAAGCCGTCGAGCGCCTCGCGACCAAGCTCCTCTACACCTTCCCAGACTGCACGCGAAAGACCCTCGAGAGCCTCCGCAAGAAGAAGCTCGAACACTGGTTTCAGAACGCAGAGACCAACCGCAGTTGGCTGGCGCTCAACATGAGCACCGAGGCCGCCGCAGGCTTCGCCGCGTTTCATTATGGTGACAAGACCGAGCGCGAGATCGACTTCATCAAGCTGCGCACGCGCCTCGCGGAGGGCGCCGTCTTCGATGATCGCTTGGTCGAAGAGGTCCTCCCTCCGTCTGCGCGCGCGCGCCGAAAGGACGACACTTCTGCGGTCACCAAGCGTGGTCAACTCCAGAAAGGCGACTAGTCGTGGCTTCAGCTACAGCCAGTCTGCTCGCTGACGGTGCGGTACTGCGTATCCTGCTGGATCGGCCTCGCGCCAACATCCTGACGGCAGTGATGATGACCGAGATCGGTGATGCGTTGAACGCGCACTGTGCCGACCAAGAGCTCAAGCTCGTGGTCTTGCGAGGCGCAGGGGGTAACTTCTCATTCGGCGCGTCCGTGCTGGAGCACAGGCGCGAAAGTGCTTCTACGATGCTGGCAGGCTTCCACGATCTCATTCGTGACGTCGCGCGCTTCCCAGTTCCAGTCGCATGCCTGGTCGAAGGCCAATGCCTGGGGGGCGCGTTCGAACTCGCGCTCGCTTCACACTTCGTCTTCCCCACCGAGAAGGCCATCTTCGCCTGCCCCGAGATCAAGCTGGGTGTAGTGGCTCCAGTGTTGAGTGTACTTGGGCACCATCGCCTGGGAGGTGCGCTCGCCGAGCAGATGCTCCTCACCGGATGCGAGATCGACGCCGCGCGTGCCTGGGCGTGTGGGTTCGCCACTGAAGTGATCCCAGATGATGGAGATCTCGATACCTGGCTGCTCACTTGGTTTCACAAGAACCTCGCGCCACTCTCCGCGTTCTCGTTGCGCGAAGCCACCCGTGCCGCGCGCCAGGGATCAGGGATGCTCGCGAGTCTTGGCACGCCTCTCGACGCAGCCGAACGTCGCTACCTCGAGCGCCTGTTGCCCAGTCACGACGGCAACGAAGGGATAGAGGCGTTCTTGGCCAAGCGTGCTCCGGTCTGGACGAACACATGACACGCCGCTTCGCGTCGCGCGACGAAGGACGCACCGAAGTGCTCATGCCGGCCGCGACCGCGATCGCCGAACACGGCTACCACGGCATGACGATGCGACATCTCGCGAAGGCCACCGGCCGCGGCCTGGCGAGCTTTTATCATCTGTTCAGCTCGAAGGAAGAGATCCTCTTCGAGCTGCAGACGCGAGCGTTTCAACATCTCATCGAGAGCGCCGACGTCGCGCTAGTAGGGCCCGGCGACCCAGTCGTCAGACTGCATCGCTTCATCTCGAACCATGTGCACTATTTCGTCGAACAACCCGACGTGATGCGGGTCTTGGTGCAAGAGGCCGCCACGCTTCCGCCCGTTCGTCGCAGCACCATCCGCGAGCTGAAGCAACGCTACTTCGCGATCGGCGAGTCTCTGCTCGCCAGGGTCGTCCCGCAGGAACCCAGCCAGATCGAGATCGAGCGCAAGGCCTACTGCATGTTTGGGATGCTCAATTGGATCTTTGGTTGGTACACGCCGGCGCGGCACGGCACTGCCGAGGACGTCGCGCGGACGATCCTCGAGCTGACCGTGTCGGGCGCCTCGACCATGCCGCGCGCTCACGATCTCGAAGCGATCAACCTCACGCTCACTCGAACCTCCCTGCTCGGAGAAGACTCATGACCGACCCGGCCTTCGCGCTGGTGGAGCGCGCACACTCCATCGTCGACGATCGCAAACTGTCGACTGTCGCGCATTGGAAGGACAATCACCTGGGCGGTCTCGCGATCGGTCACATGCCGATCTACGTACCGCGTCCTCTCATCGAGGCGATTGGTTGTTTGCCTGTCGCCCTCTTCGGTGGCGGCGACGCGATCGACATCATCCGCGGCGACTCCTACTTCCAGTCGTACATCTGTCACATCCCGCGCAGCACCGTCGAGCTCGCGCTCTCGGGTGATTTCGACGCACTCGATGGCGTCCTATTCCCATCGATCTGCGACGTCATTCGAAACCTCGGCGGCATGTGGCGCATGCTGTTTCCCAAGGCCTACACCGCGTATGTCGATCTGCCGCAGAACTTCGACCGTGACATCGGCGGCAAGTTCTACGTGCTCGAGATGAGGCGCATCGCCCGTGAGCTCCAGGAGCGAGGCGCCCAGCCTCTCGACCCCGACGCGCTCCGTGAGTGCATCGCACTTGAGAACGAGCGCCGCGCTGTCATCGCAGAGCTCGACGCGCTCAGACGTGCCGAGCCCTGGCGAGTGAAGGCGAGCGAGGCCTACTTGATCGTCCGCGCGGGCGGCGCGATGGAGACCAAGTCGCACACTCTCTTGCTCCGCGAGTTCATCACCGCCGTGCAGCAGCGCACCGTACGACCGATCGACAATGTTCGGGTCGTGCTCGTCGGGAGCTTCTGCGAACAGCCTCCCTTCGCGCTGATTCGTGCGCTCGAGAAGAGCGGCTGCGACATCGTCGACGACGATTTTCAACTCGGGATGCGCATGATCGATGGCCCCATCGAGATCGCAGAGGGCGAAGACCCGCTCGACGCGCTCGCGCGTGCTTACCTCGACAAGGGGCAGGAGACGGCGTCGCGCTACATCGGCGATCTGATCAAGGGCGCCTCTCTCGTTCGTCGCGTCAAGGAGTGCAACGCCGACGGGGTCATCTTCGCGGCCGCATCGTTTTGCGACCCAGCCCTGCTCGATCAACCCATGATCGAGGCCGCTCTCACCAAGGCGAGCGTGCCGCACACGAGCTTCAAGTTCGCAGAAAATCTGGGCCAGTTCAGCGTGATTCGAGAGCAAGCCGGCGCATTCAGCGACGCAGTGAAGCTCTGGGGAGCGGCATCATGAGCGAGCAAGTCGACAGTCACGACCAGAAGGACAAGAGTCAGCAAACACAGAAGCGCATGATCGGAGAGCACTTCGACAAGCTCGCGCGCGCGAAAGAAGACGGCAAGAAGGTCGTCTATACGTTCGTCCCAGGCAATGTCACAGAGTTGCTAGGCGCCCTCGACCTGCTCCCAGTGCTGCCGGAGATCAACGCTCTCCAAAGCGGTATGCGCAAACGCTCGGCTGGGTACATCGCCGAGGCCGAGAAGGCTGGTCACTCGGAGGACGTATGCACTTATGTGAAGTGCGATGTCGGCATGCAGAAGAGCGGCAACATAGGACCCACCGGCACAAAGCTCCCTGATCCCGATCTCTTGCTGCTCTCGTATACCGGCTGCTTCACGTTCATGAAGTGGTTCGAGATCCTCAAGCAAGAATACAATTGCCCTGTCGTGATGCTCCACGTGCCCTACCAGACCGAGGGCAACATCACCCCCGAGATGCGCGACTATGTGACATCGCAACTCGAGCGCAACGTGATCCCAGCGCTCGAGAAGGTGGCTGGAAAGAAGCTCGATCGCGACGCGCTCGCCCACCGGATGCAACTGTCGGCGAAGGCAGAGGAGGATCTCGTCGCGGTCTGGGAGTCAGCCAAGCACAGACCTTCCCCGATCGATGGGTACTTCGGCGGGGTCTACTATGTGGGACCCATCTTCTCGTCTTTCCGGGGGAGCGAAGACGCTGTCACCTACTATCGCGAGCTTCGTGAAGAAGTAGAACAGCGCGTGCGCGAGGGCCGCGGTCCCATGACACCAGACGGCGAGCAGAAACAGGAGAAGTATAGGCTGGTCGTGGAGGGTCCGCCGAACTGGACTTCCTTTCACGACTTCTGGCGCATGTTCAGCAAGGAAGGCGCGACCGTCGTGTCGAGCACCTACACGCGCGTGGGTGGCCTCTACGACACTGGGTTTCGCCACGACTACAGAAGGCCGATCGACAGCCTCGCGGACTACTGCCTGGGTTGTTACACCAACCTAGGCTTACCCACTCGTCTTGATCTCCTAGAGAGGTACATCAAGGACTACCAAGCCGACGGATTTTTGGTCAACAGCGTGAAGTCCTGCAACTCGTTCAGCGTCGGGCAGTTGCTCATGCTGCGCAAGCTCGAGGAGCGCACGGGCGTGCCGGGTGGCTTCATCGAGTCGGATCTCGTCGACCCGCGCTACTTCGGCAAAGCCAACATCGAAAATCGCATCCAGAGCTTTCTGCAGGTGCTGGAGGCGCGAAGAGGAAAAGGTCCGGGGGATCCGCTGCCAAAGCGATCCGAAGGAAAGCGCGCGCTGACGTTGATCGACGATCAGAAAGCGGGAGGTCTGCCGTGAGGTGCGTGCTCGGGATTGACCTGGGGTCGACGACGACCAAAGCCGTGATGATCGACGAGAGCGGTCGGATGCTTGGCAAAGGCATCACCAATAGCCGCAGCAATTACGAGGTCGCGTGTGCGGTCGCTCGCATCGAAGCGCACACGGCAGCGCGATTCGACATGCTCGAACGAGCGCTCTCCTATGATCCCAGCGCGAAGGCTTGGCTAGTGCCGCTGCGCGAGGCCTTCAGGTTCGAGCTATTCTTGGACGACCTCGTCGACCTGCGCGCGACGATCGCGACAAACCTGGAAGGCTCACCATACGCGGACAATAAGGCGCTGGCGCGTGCGGTCACCAGTGTCCTTGATTCCGTCCAAGAGAACGCAGCCGATCTCTTCGTCGCGGGAGCGCCCCGTCGGAGCGATTTCTTTCGCGACATCGCGGGTGCTCTCTTCGTGGCCGAAGCAGAGTCTCTGGCGCGAGTGGGGGTCGTCCCGTTCGAGTCGCTCGTCGGGCTCTACGATCGCGCGATCCTCGAGGTCGAGACGCGCCTGAGACCACGCGACACCAAGAGTCTGCTCCTGCGTGCGGTCGCGCGCAGCGTGAAGATGCCGGAGTTGGACGGCACGTCGGCACAGCAACACCAGCGAATGGTACAGATGCTCGAGCACGCGGTTTGCGAGGCGACCAAAGAGCAAATCCTAGAGATTGCTGTCGTGGGGACTGGGTATGGAAGGCAGACTCTACCCTTCCCAAAAGAGGCTGTTCGTAGCGAGATCCTGTGTCATGGCCGCGGTGCGCACCGCGTCTTCCCAGGCACACGTACGGTGCTCGACATCGGCGGGCAAGACACCAAAGCCATTCAAGTGGACGACCATGGCGTGGTCACTTCCTTCCAGATGAACGATCGGTGCGCGGCCGGATGCGGACGCTACCTGGGGTACATCGCCGACGAACTGGGGCTCGGCCTGCACGAGCTTGGCCCGCTCGCCCTCAGCGCGAAGAAGGCAATCAAGGTCAACTCGACATGCACCGTGTTCGCGGGCGCCGAGCTGCGCGAGCGGCTGTCATTGGGCCAGCGTAGGGAGGACATCCTCGCTGGTCTACACCGCGCCATCATCCTACGGGCGATGTCGCTCTTGGCGCGCAGCGGCGGCGTGAAGACAGAGTTCACGTTCACAGGTGGCGTCTGCAACAACGCGATGGCGACCAAGGTGCTCCGCGAGCTGGTCGACGAGAACTACGGCACGGACATCCAGCTCAACATCCACCCAGACTCGATCTACATGGGCGCGCTCGGCGCGGGTCTCTTCGCGCTCGACGCGCTAGCAGGCGACATCCCCCCACTCCCGGCGTTCGTCCGCGACACTCGCATGGAGGCGACATGAACATCCATCTCTCCGCAGGCATCGACGCAGGTTCGAGCTCAATCAAGGTCGCCGTCACCAAGAGTCGTGCGGGTGGTGAGGCCGAGATCCTGTCGACCGCGGTGCAACGCATTCGGCGTCGCAACGTGTTCGACGTCGTGAAAGCCACATTCGACGAGGCGTGCGCGACGGCCAAAGTAGCGCCAGAAAACCTCTGCTATGTGGCGAGCACAGGGGACGTCGACGCAGTGTCGTTCGCGACAGGTCACTTCTACGGGATGACGACGCACGCGCGCGGCGCTCTTTACCTCCTGCCCGAAGCGCGCGCGGTGCTCGACCTCGGCGCTCTTCACGCGCGGGCGATTCGCATGGACGTGCGCGGCAAGGTGTTGGGGCACCGGATGACCAGCCAATGCGCGAGCGGTACGGGGCAGTTCCTGGAGAACATCGCGCGGTACCTGGGCGTGCCGCTGGCAGACGTGGGGCAACTGTCACGCGAGAGCAAGCAGGTCGAAGAGGTGTCGAGTGTCTGTGCGGTGCTCGCAGAGACTGACGTCATCAACATGGTCTCGCGCGGCAGCACCACAGGCGACATCCTTCGCGGCATTCACTTGAGCATCGCAAGCAGGCTCGTGCGACTTCTGCGTGCGGCGGGGGCAGATGGTGTCGTCGCCGTGACGGGTGGACTGGCGCACGACATCGGCCTCGTCGCGAGCGTGGAAGAGCTTCTCGGCGAGGAGCCGGCCCGAGCGAAGAAGCCCATGCCGAAGCTACATGTGCGAACGCACCCGATGTCGATGGTCGCCGGAGCGCTCGGCGCTGCGATGCTAGGCGCGTTCAGGTACGACCAGATCGAGAGGCGCAAGCAGAGGGTGGGCGCGCAGACCGCCAGCGCGATCTGATCACTCACTTCGCATCGTCTGTGGCGTAGCAACCAGCGCGTCCGGAAGTAGTCGTTGAACCAACTCGGCAGCCCCCACTCGTCTTGCAGAGACCAGTTGCAGTGATGCGCAACGCCGCCGCGTCTGCGTAGCGG
>JANYHY010000082.1 GCA_025362165.1 Myxococcales bacterium
CGCTCCGCGCCGTCGAGCGTGACGAGCTTCTCTCCAACGCGTGCGAGACGCACCACGATGACCGCGCCTCGGACCTTGTCGAGGTCGAACGCATGCATGGGGTGCCCGTACTCCATCATCAGGACGTTCGTGACGTCCACCGCGTTGGAGATCGATCTCACGCCGAGCGCGCTCAATCGATAGCGAACGCTTCGCTCCGACGGACCGATCGTCACGCCAACGATCAGCGAGCCCGCGTAGTGCGCGCAGCGATCCTTCGCCTCGATCGTGATCGCCACGGCATCGGCTGTTTTCTGGGCGATCGTGCGCACAGGCGCTTCAGGCGCGGGCCGCTTCCAAGTGACGCCGATGAGCGCGGCAGCCTCGCGCGCCAAACCGATGTGACCTAGACAATCAGGACGATTCGGTGTGAGACCAATCTCGGCGATCTCATCGCGCGTCTCCGGAATCGCGTCGACCAAGCGCGTGCCTGGCTCTGCGAATCCGTTCGGCAGGACCAAGATGCCGCTGGCGTCGTCGCTCAGGCCGAGCTCCGCCTCGCTGCACAACATCCCTTCACTCTTCACGCCGCCGATGTCGCGTGAAGCGATGGTCATGTTCTTCGCAGGCAAGTAGGCGCCGAGCGGTGCGAGCACGACGACGCCACCAGGGTCAGGAACGTTCGGTGCGCCGCAGACCACTTCTTGCGTTCCACCGCCGCGGTCGACCGTGACCAAGCGCAGGCCGCTCTTGGTCGGATGAGGACGAACCGAGACGACCCACGCAAGCACACACGTCTCGACGCCCGCGCCGAACGAGCGCACGCCTTCGACTTCGATGCCCGCCGGTGTGTAGAGCTCGGTGAGAGCTCGGTCGCCTAGCTGCGGGACGAGCTGTTTGAGCCAGGAAATAGAGGCTTTCATGGTGTGATCTCAGAACTGCGCCAAGAAGCGCGGGTCGTTCTCGAACAAGAAACGGATTTCGGGGATGCCGTACCGGAGCATCGCTTGGCGCTCGAGGCCCATGCCGAGCGCGAAGCCGCTCCACCTCTCCGGATCGATCCCGCACTCGGTAAAGACGACCGGATCGATCATGCCGCTGCCGAGGATCTCGAGCCAACCCGATTGCTTGCAGACCGCACACCCCGCGCGCGTCCCGTCGGCGCGTTTACAGAAGACACAGCCCACGTCCACCTCCGCTGAAGGCTCGGTGAAAGGGAAGTAGCTCGGGCGCAAACGGATCGGCGTCCCCGATCCATAGAAGCGCTCTGCGAACTCACGGAGGACGCCCTTGAGGTGCGCGAGCGTGACGTGCTCGTCCACCATGAACGCCTCGATCTGATGAAACATCGGTGAGTGCGTGATGTCGCTGTCCACGCGGTAGCAAGCGCCCGGCGCGATGAACGCGAACGGAGGCTTCATCGTGCTCATCGCGCGCACTTGGATGTTGCTCGTGTGCGTGCGCAAGACGTGTCCCGCCTTCGTGTAGAAGGTGTCGTGCATGTCTGTGGCGGGGTGATCCGGCGGGAAGCCGAGCTTGTCGAAGTTGTTCGCGGCTGTGTCGATCTCCGGTCCGTCGAACACCGCAAAGCCCATCGACTCGAAGATCCCGACGATCTCGTCGCGCACGATCGAGATCGGATGCGGGTGACCGCGACGCGAAGGTGCGCGGCCCGGCAAGGTGAGATCGAACGGAGGCAGAGAGAGCTCGGCCTCGCGAGCCTTGCGCAGAATGGCCTTCAAACGAGCCTCGAAGGCCCCCTCCACCTCGCTCTTCAAGGTGTTCACTCGCTCGCCGATCGCCTTGCGCGCGTCCGCCGGCACCTTGCCCATCTCTTTCAAGATCGCAGTGAGCTCGCCCTTCTTGCCGAGCACCTTGGCGTTCTCGTCGCGCAGCGCCTGCTCCGTTTGCGCAGACTCGAAGCGCGCGGCGTATGCGCCAGCGAGCGAGTCGAGAGACGCGAGGATGGAGGCATGCGGATCAGACATGGCGGGCTCGGAGATAGCACAAGACACCGACGGACACGGGGCCCGAGTCGGACACGATCACCGCTCGAGGATCGACTCCACGGCGGCATAGATGCGCTTGCGCCACGCGGCCAACGGCGACTCGCCGGCGTGGAGCAATTGGGTGTCAAGGAGGACCTTCTCGAGCGGCGTCGTCACGACGTACGGATCGTGCTGAGCCGCCGCGCCTTCCACGCCGGGTCCGATCCATCCAGCCATGAAATCCGTGTTGCCGAGGAAGAGCTCGCGCATCGCCGTGTTCGCGAGTCGCGCGCCGAGCAAGCGATCGAAAGCGGAGGGTGAGCCGCCGCGCACGACGTGACCAAGCACCGTGACGCGCGTGTCGACGGCGACGCCACCGAGCTGCGATTTGACGCGCTCGTCGACGCGCCGTTTCAACTCAGCGGCGTCGATCTTCACGCCCTCGGATTTGATCACGAGCACGCGACGCTTGCCGTGATCGCCCTTGTACGCGTGGATCATGGTGCGAACGACTTGGTCGACATAAGCGTCTGCGTCTTTGCCGGTCTCACGCACGAGCACCGCGTCTGCACCTGCGGCGATGCCCGCCGTCATCGCGAGGTAACCCATGTCGCGGCCCATCACCTCGACGATGAACGTTCGACGGTGCGCGCTCGCCGTGTCGAAGATTCGATCGCACGCTTCGACGATCGTGTTCATCGCCGTGTCGGTGCCGATCGATATGGAAGTGGCGGCGAGATCATTGTCGATCGACGCAGGTAGTCCTGCGATCCTCACCGCGCCGATGAGCGTGCGCGCCCCCGTGAGCGAGCCGTTGCCGCCGATGACGACGAGCGCGCTGATGGAGTGTTTCACGAGCGTTTCACGAGCCAATTTCTGACCTTCTGGCGTCGGGAACGTCGCCGAGCGAGCGGTGCCGAGCACGGTCCCTCCGCGCCGCGAAGCTTCGTCGAGCGCGCGCAGATCGAGCGGCACGACGCGCCCCTCCATCAAGCCGACATAGCCCTCTTCGACTCCGACGACCTCGAGCCCGAGCTCCGCACCCACGCGAGCCGCGCCGCGCAGTGCAGCGTTCATCCCTGGAGCATCACCGCCGGAGGTCAACAGCGCGACGCGATCCCCCTCCTTCATCAGCCCAGCTTACGCTCTACCGCCCGAAGCCGACTCTCGTGATCGTCGACCTGTGACCGGAGCTTTCGATCCTCGATGATGACGTCCTTCAGAGTGTTCACAGCTTGTACGACCGCGATGAGCTCGGTCGAGAGTCGCACTTCCATCTCGGTCTGGCGCCGCTCGAGCTTTTCGAGGCGGTTGATGGTGCTATCGAGGCGATCGACCGTAGTGTCGAGGCGATCGTTGGTCCTGCCGATCCCGTCCCGGATTTCGATGAGGATCTTGGTGGTCAGATCTTCAGTCATGAGGATTTTCCAAGCATAGCACTCACCGGTCCCCCATCGGCGTGACGGGAAACCCCAATCGCACCACGCTGTCGTTGACCTGCGTGAGCGTCTGGTTGAACCAAGGCACATGCTCCGCCACCTCTGCGGGGATGTCGATCACCCGCGAAGAGCCGTACTTGTCGTAGCGAAGCTGCACCGCCCAGTTGTTGTCGCTCGCCGAAGGCGATGACAAGTTGTTGTCGAGGCGCGTGTTGTAGCGATCGTCTGCCATGGCAGGCGACGATACTACTTGGCGGCGGATGCGGTCTTGACGATGGTCGCGAACGTCGCTGCGTCCGTGATCGCGAGATCCGAGAGGATCTTGCGGTCCAGGGCGACCTTGGCGTTCTTGAGGCCGTGCATCAGACGCGAGTAGCTCGTGCCGTTGAGGCGGGCGCCAGCGTTGATGCGCGCGATCCAGAGGCGACGAAAGTCCCTCTTCTTGCGCTTGCGGTGAGCGTAGGCGTAGACCCACGCCTTCATCACGACCTCTTTCGCGTATGCGAAGAGGCGCGAGCGGGCGCTGTGATAGCCCGAGGCGTGCTTCAAGATTCGGTTGCGGCGGCGGCGGGCTTTAAAGCCTCTTTTTGCGCGGGGCATGGTCTTTCTTCCTCTCGATCAACCGTAAGGGATGAGGCGCTTGATGTGGCGCTCGAGGGTTTTGTTGACCATGTCATTCTTGCGGAGGCGACGGAGCCGCTTACGGCTCTTCTCCTGCAAGAGGTGGTTTCCGCCGGCCTTGGGGCGACGGACGCGGCCAGTGCCGCTCACCTTGAAGCGCTTCGCGGCGCTCTTGTTCGTCTTCATCTTCGGCATGACAGACTCGTTTCGCTCTTCGATGGGCCGCGGAAGATCCGCTGTTTGAGCCTTAGAGAGGCGGGCCGCGTCTTATGGTCGAAGCGGACCGAACTGTCAAGCGTCAGTGAACCTTGGTAGAAGAGCCGTGTGAAGCGCCGCCTCCCCCACACCGTTTTGTTGCACGGCACCATTTTACTTGGATCGCTGTTCGTCTTGGGTTGCCCGAAGAACATGGCAGACCCGAACGCGAAGGACGCGACCAACGAAGAGCTGAAGAAGAAGCTCTGCCCGCCCGAGCCGGAGACGACAGCGTTGGTCATCGCGACCATCGGCGACAAGCACCTCTCCACCAATGGCTACGCGTTCTCACGCATCGGCGACGTCATCGACGCGTATCGGCCAGACGTCATCTTGGTCGATGTTCACCCGAAGATGCTCAAGGGTGATCGCGAGTTCGAGGCGCCGCTCGAGCTGGCGTACATCGACTACGCCGCCGCCACGAAGTCGACCGACGTGTTCGCGATCGGTGAGGTGCGCGAGGACGTTGCGATCGCGCCGAAGCCCGACAAAGAGGATGAAGGCGCGCTCGCGAAAGAAGGAACGGGCCTCGAAGATCTGATGGTCGGCGCGTTCGACGAGATCAACGGCGCCGAAGGCACGCGCAAGATCATGGGCATCTTGAACGCGCGCACGCGCTACTTGAAGGGGAACCCCGATTGGGCGCGGCACGAGGCGTGGCTCGAGCACCAAGCGGACGCGGCGATGGACGTGAAGAAGCCGGCGCGCGTCCTGTTGATGACGAGCAGCACGTTCCGCGGCGGGCTCGAGCAACACATGCGGCAGCGCGGCTATGGTGTGAAGGATCCCGTCGACGTGATCAAGACCGCCAAAGAAGAGCGGGAGTCCAACACCGTCTCCGAAGAGGTGATGAACCGCTGGAAGCGCCAAGCAGACGAGCTCCGAAACGATCTCCGCGCCGTTCACCCAGTGCACGATCGCGCGTGGTTGGAGTGGCGCGTCGGCGTGCTCGAGCTCGCGCTCCGACGCAACGGCGGCTGCTGCGTGCAGCCAGACGAGATCCCGTCGCTCGCGCTGCCAGACGCTCCCAAGAATCCGAAGAAGAAGTAGGGACGCGCGCGCGTATAGTTCGATAGATGAACTCTCCGCAGATGGCGTTTCAGTCGTTGTTCGGCGTCATCAGCATCGCCATTGCGGTGGGCTTCTTGATCGTCGCGTTCATCGTGAAGAGCACCAGGCCAGACGCGTTTGGCCTCTTGATCGCATCGAGCGCCACGGGCGTGTTCAACGCATTCTTTGGCACGGTGTGGATGATCGTGATGCCAGGTATGGCGCGCGCGGGTGGTCACAGCGCGATGGAAGTGGGGAACATGGCGACCGCGGTCGGCTTGTTTCGCATGCTGCTCAGCATCACCTCGGGCGTGCTCCTGATGATCGCGATCGCCAAGCTCGCCAAGCCTCCGGTGCAAGAGCAGTCGAGCCCGTTCGCTCAAGGGCGTTATCAGTAGCTAGGTGCCCGCGAGCTTGACGAACGCGTCTCGCAGCGCGCTCATTTGCTCGTTCGCGCGCGCCTCTGCGTTCGCGAACTCTTCACCTTTGGCGATCTCGGTGACGACGTCGAAGTAGAATTTCACTTTGGGTTCGGTGCCGCTCGGTCGCGCGAGGATGCGGCTGCCGCCTTCGAGGTCGAAGCCGACCATGTTCGTCTCGGGCAGTGATAGCTCGGTCTTCGCGCCTCCCGTCGCGATCCTCACGCGCGCGACGAAGTCACTCTTGGCGACCACGGCCATCGGTCCGATGCGATCGATCTGGAGCCCGCGCAGCCTCTCCATCAACGCGCGGATCTCGGCCGCGCCCTCGGCGCCTCTCCTCGTGACGTTCACTTGAGAGCTCACGAAGAGCCCAAATTCACGGTGGATCCGCTCGAGGTGGTCGAGCACGCTCGTGTCCTCGCCACGAAGCACAGCGGCCAACTCTGCGAAGAGCATCGCGGCGGACACTCCGTCCTTGTCGCGCACGACGTCGCCGACCGTGTAGCCGAGCGCCTCCTCGTAGCCGAAGACGAACCGCAGGCCCTGCTCCCGCTCGAGCGCCATCGCGCGGTTGGCGATCCACTTGAATCCCGTGAGCGTCTCTTCGTACGCGACGCCGAGCTTGCGCGCGATCGCTCCCAACATGGGCGAGCTCACGATCGAAGCGAGCACGACGCGCTTGCCATCCTGCGGTCCGCGAGTGAGCAGGTAGTGCCCGAGCAACACGCCGACCTGATTGCCTGTAAGTTGCACATATTCGGAGCCTGTCTTCGATGGCACCGCGACCGCAAGGCGATCGGCGTCGGGATCGTTGGCGAGCACGAGGAACGCTCGCTCCTTTTTCGCGAGCGCAAAAGAGAGATCCATCGCGCCCTTCTCTTCGGGGTTTGGAAACGCGACCGTCGGAAAAGCTCCGTCCGGCTCTGCTTGCTCGGGCACGCTGAACACCTTGGTGAAGTGCGCTTCTGCGAGCGCCAAGCGGGCGAGCTTGTTGCCGACGCCGTGCAGCGGCGTGTAGACGATCGGGAGATCGCGTCGTCCGCCAGCGCGCACGCTCAGGGCTCGCACGGCGTCGAGGTACTTGCGCGAGACATCCGCGCTCACCGTCACGATCAAGCCTTTTTCACGGGCGATCGCGACACCCATGCGCGGCACCTCGACGGCCTTCGGCGCAGACTCGATCGCCCTGGCGATGAGTGCGTCCGTCGGCGGGATGATCTGGGCGGAGTTCTCCCAGTACACTTTGTAGCCGTTGTACTCGGGCGGGTTGTGGCTCGCGGTGACCATCACTCCGCCGACCGCGCGGAGGTGCTTGACCGCGAAGGCGGTGAGCGGGGTCGGTCCGACCTCGGAGAAGAGGTGCGCGACGATCCCTTGCGCGGCAAGGACGCACGCAGTGTCCTCGGCGAGCTCGCGGCTGAGGCGACGACCGTCGTAACCGATCACGACCCCGCGCTGCTTGGCGTCGTCGAACGACGCGAGCAAGGAGACGGCGAGGCCGTGCGTCGCCCGCAGCACCACCGCGCGGTTCATGCGGTTGGGTCCTGCGCCGATGACGCCGCGCAGACCTGCCGTGCCGAACTCCAGCACACCCGCGAAGCGATCGGCCAGATCTGCCTCGGCCGCCGAGTCCCCTCCATCCACGACGCCGAGCAACGCGGTCAGCTCGCCTCGCGTCGCCTCATCGACGTCACTTTCGATCCACTCGTTCGCGCGTCGTCGTAGGTCTTCTTGCATGGAACCCCTTGCATAACTCGCCGCGCGCGCGCTGACGATGCCATAATCGCGCCCGACCTCCGATGTTGCGATACGCGATCCGAAGGGCCTTTTGGGCCATCCCGACGCTGTTCGCGATCAGCGTGGTCGTGTTCCTGCTTGCGTCGCTCGTGCCCGAGCCCACCGAGCCGCAAGGCGACGCGCGCATCGAGCTGCTGCTGCACGACCCGAAGGGCTTCGACGCGATCGAGGAGGCGCGCCGCGAGCGCTTCTTGGACGTGCCGCGCTTCTTCAACACCACGCCGCGCGACATGCGATCAGTCGTGGACGATTGCGTGATGCACCTCGCGCAGAACGACTCCGAGGCGCCCGTGGCCGCGCGCAAGCTCGCGACGGTTGGCGGCGCGGCGTTCCCTTACCTCTTGCCCACGCTCGACAAACTCTCTCCAGCAGCGCGCGGACGCGTGGCGATGGCGCTGCGTCCTGTGGCAGAGCGAATGGGTCTCGGCGATGATCCGCTTCTGGCAAAGCAACAGTCCGCGGCTCTCTTTTGGTCGCGCCTCTGGGAAGACCGCTCCGTCGAGTTCACGCATCCAAGCGCGCGACGCTCCGCCGCGCGAGTGTTGGCGCACGGCGCGGACGTGCGTGATCGCGATCTCATGGCGCTCGACACCTTCGTGATCGAGGACGTGATGGCGGCGCTCACCGACGCGCAGGACGCACAGGGCCAGGTTCGCCTGATGGCGGTGTTGCAGCACGTGACGGGCAGGCAGTCCTCACTCCCCGCGCCGAGCGACACCGCCGCGGTCGCAAACGCGATCGCTGACTGGCAGCGGTGGTGGTTCTTGCACCGCTCCGACTACGTGGTCTTGGACGGCGTCGAGCGCGTGGCAGCGGCCGTGAGCGAGACGCGGTATGGCAAGTGGCTGCTCTCCGCGGCGCGCGGGCAGCTCGGCATCAGCTCTCAAGACGGGCAGCCGATCGCCTCGAAAATAGGGGCGCGCGCGGGCATCACGCTCGAGCTCACGCTCGCGTCGATGCTCTCTTCGTACGCGCTCGCGGTGCCTATCGGCGTCATCAGCGCTTGGCGTCGCGGTCGCGCCGTGGACCTAGGGCTCGCGTTCGCGCTCTTCGTTTTGTACTCGCTGCCGACGTACGTGTTCGCGGAGCTGCTCGTGCAAGCAGGCTCGTCAGGCGTGTTCTGGCCCATCCTCGCGATGACGCTCGGCTCGCTCGCGAGCCTCTCCCGATACCAGCGGGCGGCGATG
>JANYHY010000083.1 GCA_025362165.1 Myxococcales bacterium
CGTTCCTGAGAGACACGACCGGCGTCGTGAGATCCAGCGAGGCGGGGACGACGTACTGCGTGCACGGCGGCGGGTCTGGCGTGCTGCAAGCGAAGAGCGCGAGCGAGAGGGCAAACGGGCGAAGCATGCGACTCTCATAGCATTGGTTGGGGACGACTTGGCCGCGTGGTAATTCGGGCACCATGAAAACGTTCGTGATCACAGGCGCGTCGAGCGGGATCGGCGAAGCGCTCGCTCGTACGTATGCAGCACGAGGACACAACGTCGTCGTCGCAGCGCGCTCCGAGTCCGAGCTCGCTCGCGTGGCCGCCGAGTGCGAGCGTCGCGGCGGCAAGGCGCTCGCGGTGCGCGCCGACGTGACCGATCCGGAGCAATGCAAGACGCTCGTGGAGCGGACGGTCGAGCGCTTCGGCAAGCTGGACGTGCTCGTCAACAACGCGGGCATCTCCATGTGGGCGCGCTTCGACGAGGTGACGGATCTGACCATCTTCGAGCGCATCATGCGGGTGAACTACTTGGGAAGCGTGTACTGTACACACTACGCCCTGCCGCACCTGAAGGCCTCGCGCGGCCAGATCGTGGCGATCTCGTCATTGACCGGCAAGACCGGTGTGCCGACGCGCTCAGGGTACGCGGCGAGCAAGCACGCGATGCAGGGGTTCTTCGACTCCCTGCGAGTAGAGCTAATGGGCACCGGTGTGGACGTGCTCGTGGTCTCGCCCGGGTTCGTCAAGACCGGCATCCGTGATCGCGTGCTCGGCGGCGACGGCAAGTCGCGCGAGATGAGTCCGCGTGACGAGGACAAGGGCACGATGAGCACGGAGGAGTGCAATCGCATCATCGTGCGTGCGATCGATCGTAGGCAACGCGATGTCGTGATGACGGCGCGCGCGAAGGTTGGCATGTGGGTCAAGCTGATAGCGCCAGGCGTCGTGGATCGGATCGCGATGCGAGCCGTGCGCGAGAAGGCCTAAATCAAAGGGGATCGAACGGATCGCGATCACGCTCGCTCAACGAGACGACGAGCTCCGGCACGGACATCGCGAGCGCTTCCTTCACTCGTGAGAGCACCGCACGCTCGCTCGCGGAGTGTCGAAGGCACACGACGGTCATGCCGGCTGCTGCGGCCCAGAGCGCGTCATGGTGCCGAACCTCCCCCGTGACGTACACATGCGAGCCCGCCTTCGCTGCGTCTTTGATCATCTCGCCCGCGGAGCCAGCGGCGACCGCGACGCGTTCGCACGGTTCGTCGAGCGGCCCCGACACGAGCGCATGATCCAACGCGAGAGCGCGCTTCGTCTTCGCCACGAGCTCGCGACGCGTCGTCTTTTGGACCGGACCGACGAGGCCGAGGCCGAGCTTGCGTTCGGCGTCGTTGCGCGCCCGCTTCGGATCGATCGCGCGAAGCGGTTCGCTCGAGGTCATCCCGACGGCGTCGGCGAGCACGGCGTTCGTCCCCCGCGGAGCGACGTCGAGCGCCGTGTGAGGACAGTAGATCGCGCGCCCTCGCCGGAGCGCATGACCAATGAGCGAGTCCGGAGACACGCGCTTCAATCCCTCGAAGATCACGGGGTGATATGCGATCACGAGATCGCACCCAAGCGCGTCCGCCTCGTCTTGAACGGCCCGCGTGTAGTCGATGCACAAGAGCGCGCGCGTCACCTCGTCCCCAGCTCCGACGATCCAGCCGACGTTGTCCCAGGCCTCGGCGAGGTGAAGCGGAGCGATCGCCTCGAGCGCCGCGGTGACTTTGGCGGACCTCATGACCGCGCGGCTTCTCGCTCGAAGATGCGACGGACGATCGCGATCGCGCACGCGTAGGTGCTGTCCACGCCGAAGTACGACAGGCTCTTGCTCAACAGCTCCTTGCGCCGCGAATATGGCGTGTCCGACGCGTAGTGGAGGAAGCCGACCTCGAACGGCGTCTTGCCCGAGAGGTTCATGAACTCGTTGGTGCGCACGCGCGTCGGGCTCACGAGCTCGTAGATGGCAGACAAGAACGGCCCCGCCTCCATCTCGAGGATGGTGTAGCCGTCGCGGTAAAACGCGCCCATGTATTGCGTGTTCTGCAGGAAGGCAGAGCGCACCGTAAGCGCGGACTGGTTGTCGAAGACGCTGCCGTGCTCGAGCCATGGCGCCACATCGGGCGTGCCGATCGCGTTGTTGAACAAGAAGGTGTTGCGCGTGTGCTCGTCGAAGACCACGCCCGGTAGCGCGACGTCGCCAACGCGACCGTTGAGCGTCGCGGCCTTTCCCATCACGTACACGCCACGCAGCTCGCCGACGCCCTGACCAAGCCTCGAGAGCAGGTGGTAAGCGGACATGCCGAGCGGGTAGTCGATGTTGACGATGAGCGCCTCGCTCTGCTGCAGCCGCTCGACGCCGGGTACGCGCAGGCGCGGATCGATGCGGTCGAGCGCGACCTTCGACAGCTCGACGATCTGCACGTCGACATCGATGTGACCCGGCTCGCTCACGTGCGAGAGGCCGCTCTGCCGCTCGAAATCGCGAACCACCTTGATTTTAGCCTCCCCGTGCGCATGGATGAATCCGCGCAACAAGTAGTAGAGGATGCCTGCGAGCTTGGTGTCGCCAGCCTTTGCGGCCTCGCGGGCTTGCTCACGTAGCCCCTCGGGATCGCGCGCCTCCACGTACGCCATGATCTCGTCTTTATGCGCGAGCGCGTACCCGCCGACCAGGTTGGCGATCGCGTGAGTGTTGGACGATACGAAGTACACGGGCGGACGCTTGGGCCTCGTCGCGCGCACGTACATCGGCTCGATGCCGCTCCACCAACGCTGCGCGGCGCGCTGGAACTGCGAGAACGAGCTCGCGAGCATGCACATCGTCAGATCACACTCGCGCGAGCGGATCGTCTCGATCGCTTGCGTGAAGAGGTCTTTGCCGAGCGCGGAGGTGAGCGTCGCGAGCTGCTCGTCATCGATCTGGAGCGCGTGCTTGACGTCTTGTCCGTGCAAGGCAGCGAGCCGACGGTGCATCTTGTTCCACTCGATTTGATACGCAGTCACGATGGGGACGAGGTCGTCGATGTCGCTCACGCTCGCGATGAAGACACCGAGCCTCTGCTTGCCGTCCCAGCGCGAAGGCCGCCGTCGCCCGCGCGATCGAACCGTGATCCAGCTGCGCACGTCGTGTCCGGCGGCCTCGAAGAGCTCGTGCGATTGCCCGAGGACCATGCTCGAGATCTGCAGCATTTCAGCCGGCAAACGCGCGGCAGCGTAGGCGAACGCAGCGACGTCGATGTCCGCCGAGAGCGCCCCCGTGTGCAGCGAAGACGCGCTGTAAGCGTGCGACTCTTCGAACGCGCGCACGCGCACCGGCCCGCTCGAACGCAACAGCGAGTTGTAAGTGCGTATGTAGAGATCGATCTCGTCAGAGGGCGCTACAGGCGGTTGTCGTTCCACGGCGTAGACAATACCAGGGCTCGAGGATGAGTGTTCTCGCGGCTATTCGGCGAGCGCTTCGTCTACGAGGGCCTTCGCTTCTGCGAGGCGACGCTTCTCGTCCTCGGTCATGGGCGGGCGCTTCTTGATTGGCGCCTCTAGGCCGGGCTCTTCGCTGTTGCCGAACAAGCGTCCGAAGAGGCTCTTTTCGTGGGCGATCGCGAAGTGACCATCTGCGAGAGTCTCCGGGGCTTGCTTCAGCGCGCGGACGAGCTTCGGGTTGCACGACACGAAGTCGAGCGCGTCAGCGAACGCCTCTCGCTGAGACGGCTCCATGTGTGCGCGCGCCTTGCTGGGCTTGTTCTCGGTGACGGCGCAGAACAACGCGAGCATGAGCGTGGACTCTTCGAGCGCCAGCGCAGTGGACCGTCGAATCGACACGCCTCCGCAGGACTTCGCGTAGACGTGCGATGCAGCGCTCGTCAACACGCCGAAGCCGCAAGCGGCAGCGACGATCTCGGACTCGGCCGCGATCTCCTCGACGTCGTCGATCTCTGCTTCTGCCAGCACCATCGCGCCGAGACAGCGAGCGACCGTGGAGGTGAGGGCGACCGGGTTGGCAGTGTCAGCGACGTTGATCGACAATCGGTAGCCGCCGCGGATCGCTTCGACGCGCGATGTCGCTGGAGCGGCCTTCTTCTTCGGCGCGCCCCCCCCACTACAGGACGTGGGGCCGCATGATCCGCAGCCTCCGCCGCCCTCCGCCTCTGCCTCTTCGACCTCGAAGAACGCGACCTGCAGCGCGAGGTCCTCCGCGAGCGGCGTGTAGCTCGTCATCCGTCGCACGAGGCGCACGACGCTGTCTGCGTCGCGCTTGAACTCGTCGGGGAAATGCTCGCCCGTGGGCGTCACGAGCTCGGCGCCGTCGAAGGCATCACCAGCCGCTGCGAGCACCGCCGCGTACCGGGAAATGAGCCACTTCAGCGTGTCGTCGCTCGGCCTCGCCATCGCGTCTCCATTCGGTGAAGTTCGAGTATAACTCGATCGTGGGGTTTTCGCTCGCCACCTACAACCTGCTCGATCTGTTCGAGGTCGACGAGGCGTACGTCTCTGGAAAAGTGACGGCGCTGTCGCCGATCGTGCGCGCGCTGAACGCTGACGTGATCGGATTCCAAGAGGTCGCATCGGACGCGGCGCTCGCACGAATTCTCGAGGCGAGTGGGCTTGGCGGCGCCACAGTGGTCCACGGAACGAGGGATGCGCGAGGCATCGGCTCGTCGCTCGTCTCGAGGCTCCCCGTGCTCGAGCGAGAGATCCTGGTGACGGACGAGCTGCCGTTCCCCGTCTTCTTTTCAAACGATGCGCCACCGTTCGGCCGGCGCCTCCCGTTGCGGCGGGGCTTCGTCTCTGCGCTGGTGGACGCGGGCGACTTCGGGCGCGTGCGGGTGTTGGTCGCGCACTTGAAGTCCGGCAGGGGAGTGCCGTTGAAGGATCCAGACGGAGCGCCGTTGGACGCGAGCACGCAAGCGGAGTGGGGAGAGTGTGATCTGCGCGCGCTCATATGGCGGTCGGCGGAGGCTATTTTCCTGCGTCGCGCGGTCGATGCTGCGTTCGCGCGCGGAGACGCGCAGCACATCGCGGTCGTGGGAGACATGAACGACGTCTCAGGCTCCTTCCCGCTCCGGCTCATTTGCGGCCGCGGCGAACATGGCCTCAGCGAGGTGGCTCAGACGATCGCGCGCGACGAACGCTTCAGCACGCTGCATCGAGGCAACGCAGAGGTCATCGATCACATGCTCGTTTCAAACGAGATGTTTGCCCGTCTCGACTCTGCTCGCTTCGACAACGAGGGTTTGCTGGATCTGTCCACGCTGCCGCTCGACGCTCCCCGGCCTCATGGCTCGGACCACGCCCCACTAGTCGCGCATTTCGGTGTTAGCGCGGACCACACAACGCCGGCTGGTGCTGATAGAGTCCGCGACGCGCAATGATAGAGGAAGACGACGCTCCGCTCGAGCTCGGTGAGCTCATCGCGGCGGCCGACACCGCCGCTGGTGGCAACGACTTCGATGACGCGCTGGCGCTCTACCGCCGCGCATTGATGGTGTCCACGGACGCAGACATCCTCGAGCGCGCCAGCATCTACGCCAACGTCGGGACCATCAAGCGCGCGCAGGGCAAGGCGCGCGAAGCCGAGAACAACTTCGAGAAGGCCCTCGGCTTGATGCCAGGCTATCGCCCCGCGCTGCTCGCGCTCATCGAGCTGGCGACGTCGGAGGGAGATTGGCGTCGCGTCGTCGCTTACCGCCAGAAGCTAGCGGATCTCGCGCACGAGGACGACGATCGCGTGAAGGAGTTGCTGCTGATCGCCAGCGTGCTCGCGGACAAGCGGGACGACTCGCGGGGCGCGATCGACGTGCTCGAGAAGGTGCGCGAGCTGAGCCCGGGCAACGAGGTCGCGCTCGAGCGGCTGCTCGCGGCGTACACGAAGCTCAATCGATGGCCGAAGATCGTGGAGATCTTGGGTGCGCAGTGCACTGAGCTCGACGATCCGGTCGCGCGCGGAGCGATTCGTTTTCAGCAGGCAGACATCGTCTTGGCCAGGATACGCGACGAGCCGCGCGGCGTCGGGATGCTCGAGGCCGCGCTCGAGGAAGATCCGAGTCACGAGAAGGGGCTGCTCGCGCTCGTCGCGGTGCGTACGCGGCTCGAAGAGTGGACCGAGCTCGAGCGAGTGTACGCGCGGCTCATCGATCGACATGCGGAGCGTGGCGACGTCGAGCGGGCGTGGGACGTCTGCAAACGCCTCGCGACGTTACGCCGCGACAAGCTCGGCGATGGCCCGGGCGCGGTGGAGGCGTTCACGGGCGCTGTCCGCCTCAGGCCTCGCGACGCGGACACGCGAGCCGCGCTGGCGGAGTTGTTGATCGCGCGCGGTGACTCCACTCTCGCGCTCGAGGAGCTCGAGCAAGCCGCCGCGGCCGCGCCGACACGCGCGCAGACGTTCCGCAGGCTCTTCGAGATACACACCAAGAGCGGGCGTACGGATCGCGCCTACCTCGCGGCGCTTGCGCTCGACGTGCTCAAGGCGGGCGAGATGGATCACGAGCTCGTCATCGAGCAGTACCGGCCGGAGGGCGCGCTCAAGCCGACCACGGCGCTCACGGACGAGGACTGGGACAAATGCCTCCGCGCGCCTGGTCACGACGTCGAGATCGCCAGCATCCTCCGCGCGATCGGCCCCGCCGCCGTGCGCGCGCGCGTCAACGAGCTGACGGATCTCAAGCGCCTCGTGTCGCTCGACCTGAGCAAGCGTCAAGAGCCGACGAGCACGATCACTGCGGTGCGCGCGTTCGCGTGGGCGAGCAACGTGCTCGGCATCGCGCTGCCCGAGATGTACATCATGGACAACGTGCCAGGCGGCGTCGCAGCAGTGCAGGCGTGGTCGCCAACGACTGCGATCGGTCCCGAGGTGCTCAGCAACGTCGGGGTCAACGAGGTCATCTACATCGCGTCGCGGCACCTCGCCTACTACCGCCCCGAGCACTACCCACTCGTGTTCTTTCCGTCGCTCGGCGAGTTCACCCAGTTGTTCTTGGCGGCGCTGAAGCTCGGCATGCCCGAGATTCCTCTCCCCGCGAACGAGGGCGTGGCGAAGTTGCGCAGACAGCTCGCGAGCTCACTCGAGAAGTCGGAGCAAGCCGAGCTCCAAAAGGCAGCGAAGGCGATCGAGGCCAAGGGCGGCAAGGTCGACTTGGCCGCATACATCCGTGGCGTGGAATTGACGGCGCACCGCGCAGCATTCGTGCTGTCCGCCGACGTGCATGTCGCCATGCAGAGGATCGCCACCGAACAGCGTGCGATCGCGGATGTCACAGCGGACGATCGCCGGCGTGACTTGCTTGCCTACCTAGCGTCCGAGGGGTTGGCACAGGCGCGCGCCAGGCTCATCTCGGCGGTGAAGGCGACTCCGTCCACCCGTCCATCTGCCACTGCGTCGGCGCGCTGAACGTCATCGACGCGTGAGCGCGTCTCTCGGGCTGTCGCTCACGACCAACTCTTGGCGCGTGACGTCGACCGTGCCTTCGCAGTCGGTCGGATCTGTGAGCACACGAGTGGGCGCGAGCGGGTCGATCTCCGGCAAGATGACGTCGTCGGTGACCAACGCTCGGAGCTCCAGACCGAGCGCGGTCATCGCCCTGCGCAGGCGGGACGAGAACGTCCAGGCGTCACGCGGTCGATCGGCGGAGTCCTTCGCGAGCGCGCTCCGCACGATGGAGCGTATGGGCGAGGGCCACTCCTTCGGGAGCGCTGGCGTCTCGTAGAGGTGCGCCTGGGTCATCGCGTCGCGTGATGCGGCTCGCGCGAACGGATGTGCCCCCGCGAGCATCTCGTAGAGCAACAGCCCTACTCCGTAGAGATCCGTAGCATGCGAGACTGGCAGACCTCGGAGCTGCTCGGGGCTGGCGTAGCGAAACGTCCCGAAGAACGTGCTCGGATCGACGTTGGCCGAGGTGACGAGGTCGGCGACGCCAAAGTCGAGGAGCTTCGTCGTGCGCACTCCGCGCTTCATCCGATGCAAGAACACATTGTCCGGCTTGATGTCACGATGCACGAGCTCGAACTCGTGCGCTTGGTCCAACGCGGCGAGGAGCTCGAGCGTGATGACGACGGCCGTGCGCAAGTCGAGCGCGCCTCGCACGCGCAACAGATCGCGCAACGTGGATCCGATGAGGAGCTCCATCACGAAGTAGGGCACGCGACTCTCGTCTTGCGTCACTCCTGCGGTGAACACTTGAACCACGTTGGGGTGCGTGAGCCGACCCAGCATCTTCGCCTCTTCGCGCATGCGGCGCGCGATCGCCGCGTCGTTCACCAGCGAGCCTCGGAGTGTCTTCAACGCGTACCCCTTGCCCAACGAGACATCGACGACCTCGTACACCGAGCCCATCCCACCGCTGGCGATGTGACGCGTCACTCGATACGGCGTCCCCGCGAGCGTCTCGCCCATCTCGTACGCGGCTCGCTCCATAGGACCTCGTCGTCCAAGCCGCAGAGAAGTTGCTAGTGAGGGGCTTGCATCAACTCGGAGACGAGATCCTCGGGCGATTGCTTGCCGATGACGCCTCGCGCGAGCGCCGCCATGATCGGAGCGCGTACGTCGCGTGCTTCGGTCCATGCGACGATGCGCGGGATCAGCTCTACGGCCTCGATGCGCAGCTTCGCGGTGGCCATCGCCTCACGGAGCGACATTCCCCGCGCGAGCGCGACGCCGAGCACCACCTCGGGCCGCTCGTGTTGGCCGAGGCACGCGAGGAGATCTCCGTAGCCGGCGAGCCCAAGCAGCGTCTTCTCGTCGCCGCCGGCCTTTGCGGCGATGCGCGCCGCCTCCTCGATGCCGCGGCAGATCACGGCCGCGACGAGGCCCGCGCTCATGCCGAGCTCCGTCGCATAGCCGACGCCGATCGCCAAACACCCGACGAGAGCACTAGCCCACTCGAGGCCGCGCAGATCACCAGTCGGGTACAGGCGCATGCCCTTGTTGCCGAAAGCAGCCTCTACCGCTGCGTTGACCTCGGGAAAGTGTGAACCACACACCATCACGCTCGGGCGGCCAGCCGTGAGGTCCTCTGCCAAGACAGGACCGCCGAGCGCGCCGACTCGTCGCACCGGAGTCTCGCGACGGATGACATCGCTGATCGTGTCCAGCGTCGCGCCCTCGAACCCGCGGACCGCATGGACGACGAAGTGCTCACCGCTCGTGCCATCGCCGAGCGTGCGTGCGACCTCGGTAGCCGCGGCAGACGGGACCGCCACGACGATCAACCGCGCGCGCTTACCGGCCTCCTCGATCGACTCGAGCTTGTGCACTCCGTCGGGCAGGTGCGACTGACGTGAGAAGCACCATGTCTCGGAGCCCGCGCGTTGGGCCGCGACTGCGAGCGCGCGTCCCCAAGGTCCACCACCGACGATCGCGACAGGCGCTCTCTGCGACATGCTCTCGGCAATATCACGGCTTGCGCTTCAAAGCTCCGTAGCGCGTGCAACCGTCAGCGTCATTGAGGTCACAGCCTTGCTTGTAGAAGGAGAGGGCTTTGGTTCGATTGAGAGGCACACCGTCGCCGCGCTCGTAGAGCCGGCCGAGATCGCTGCAAGCGATGCCCGAGCTGAGGTCGCATCCCTTTTGATAGAGCTCGCCTGCGCGCACGGTGTCCATCGTTCGTCCCGAGCCCTCCTCGGTCATCTTGCCGAGGTTCGCGCACGAGTCGCCTTTGCCTGCGGTGCACGCCTTGTCGTAGAGCTGGCCCGCCCGCTTGAGATCCTTGGGCACTCCGCCCGCGCCGTTCTCGTAGTTCCACGCGAGGTTGTGGCAGCCGGTCTTCTCGTTGTCGTCGCACGCCCCGCGATAAAGCTCGGTGGCCTTGACCTCATCCTTCACGACGCCACGACCCATGTCGTACATGAAGCCGAGGTTCGCGCAGCCATGTTGATCGGCGCCGTCGCATGACTTCTGGAAAAACTTCACCGCCATTGCGTCGCTCTTCGCTACGCCGGTGCCGTTTTGGTAGAGGATGCCGAGGTTGTCGCACGCGCTGCGGTTGTCTTGCCCGCACGACGACGTGTAGAGCTTGAAGGCCTTGGTCTTGTCCTCGGCGACGCCGTGCCCTTCGTCGTACATGACGGCGAGGTTGTAACAACCCCACGAGTCGCTCCCGTCGCATGCGGTCTTGAAGATCGCGACCGCGCGCGTGAGATCTTGTGGCACGCCTTGACCGTTCTCGTAGTCGAGTCCGAGCGAGATGCAGTCGTCCGATTTACCCGCGTCGCACCCAGCCGAGTGCAACCGAAAGCCTTTCGCGAGCGCGTCGGCGCTCGTAGTGTCGGGGTCCGTGTCGGCGGTCGTCGAGGTCGCTATCGTCGCCGGCGGAGTGGTCACGACGGGTGCGGGCTTCTTGTGACGCCTGCAGCCGCCCAAGATCGTGAGCGCGAGGAACATCAGAGAGATCGCAGATCGCATGCGTGTGTCTTATACGCAGTCCTGCGGAAAATCTCCCGCGGCGCGTACTGGGGCGTGCCAGCGGCACTCCACCTAGCGTTGATGTCCGCCGAAGGCGGCTCAATTTACTGGGTTTGAACGTCTTTCGTGTCCCGCCCGAGCGCGTGTTCCAGTCGCACGCGAGAGAGCCGTGCGTTGGTCTTGGCGTTCAGCTCGTGCAATCGAGCGCGCGTGAGATCGGTCTCGGCGTCTGTCACCGTGACCGCCGTGGCGCGCCCCGCGTTGAACAGCTCGCGTGCGACGCGCGCCGCTTCAATGGCCGAAGCGAGTTCGCGCTTTGCCGTGGCGAGTGCTTGGTCGGCCTCGTTTGCGTTTAGGTAGTGGCCCGTCACCTCGAACTCGATCCCATCGCGCATGGTCAACTTCTGCGCTTCGAGCTGGGCCGCCTGCGCCTCGGAGCTGCGTCCTGCAGCGAGCGAGGTGAGCACGTCATTCGGGGACCAAGTGAGCTGCAGGCCGAGATCCCAAGTCGGGAACCAGTCGTTGGTCTGCGGGAATTTGCGCTGGTTTGGATTCGCATAGATTGCATCTGCGAACGCGCTGAACTGTGGATACGCACCAGCGCGCATGACCGACGCTTGTTTGCGGATCGCCTCGACGTTCGCGTCGATGCCTTTGAGCTCGAGGCGCGCTGAGTGAGCCTCTTTGACGAGATCAGCCAAATTTCCCGTGATCGGCGGAAGCGAAGCGTCGAGGTTCTCGCCAACCAAGAAGACTTCGCCCTCACGAGCGTGCATGGCGAGCCTCAGCTGTTTGTCCCAAAGTTCGACGCCGTTCTTCGCCTGAACCACCCCAAACTCCCCATTGGCGACGGCGGTGTCCGCGCGCAGCACATCTGCCTTGGAGACGTTGCCGACGGTGAACTGGTTCTTTACGTCCGTAGCCCTAGACTTCGAGTCCTCGAGCGCCTCCTGCGCAACGATGAGTGACCCACGCGAGTAGAGCCATTGATAGTAGACGCTGCGCCCGTCTGCGGCGGACTTCGCCCGCGCCGCGGCCACATCGTATCGCGCAGCGGCCTGCGAAGCGGTCGCCGAAGTGTAGTTCTGGTTGATGCGTAGGAAATAGTCGCTGATGGGGACGATGAGTGTCGCTTGCAACAACCAGTTGTCGAGCACCGGCCCGGGGAACGTGATTGGGGGGGTGCCCGGCGCGACCGTGAACGACGGTGGAGCGAAGTCGCTCAGCCGCGTGTATCGCCCGAGCCCAGACAGACGCGGAAGGAACGACGCCCACGCTTGGTCCACGCGCGCCGCCGCCGCGCGCAGCGCTTCTTCGTTCGCTTTCGCTGTGTAGCTGGTCTGCGCCGCGCGCTTGCCGACTTGGTCCGAGGTGAGCCCCGCGTCGCTGACTTTCAGCAGCTCTTTGCTCTCGTCTCGAGCTTCCGGCTGAGCCGGTGTCGTCGGCGCTCCAGCTGCCTCTTGTGCAGAGGCGGTCGCGGCGGTCCCCAAGACAGCGAGCAAGGAGAGGGGCAAGAGGCGGATTCGCATGGATGTCTCCGATGAACTAGGCACGGTCACGGTGTCGAAAACGTCGTCGAAAGGCCGTCTTCCGCACGCGGCGGCCATGACCAGATAGTGCATAGGGGACAGTTCCGGACGCGTAAATTGATGCCGCCTTCGGCGGACATCAACGGCCTTCGGCATAGCAGAGGTGCCGTTGGCACGCCCCAATGGCGATCGGGTTGCGCATCGGCGATCGAGCCACTATGTTGCGCGGCCTCTCCGGCTTGCCGGTGCCACATC
>JANYHY010000817.1 GCA_025362165.1 Myxococcales bacterium
TCTTGACGGCGACCTTGCGGATCGTATCTCCGAGCTTCTGCTCGCCCTCGTAGACGCAGCCCATGCCACCTTCTCCGAGGATCTTGACGATCTTGTATTTGCCGCCGACGGTTTGGCCGACGAGAGCTTCGCTCGGCAGGTCTTCTTGTGTGTTGCTCACCGCTGCAATGTACCCTCTTTTTCGACCACGACACGCCCGAGATCGCAGCCGGAGCCAGAGCTGAGCTAATGCGTGCCTAGGTCGCGCATGTGAGTCATCACCTCGTCACGAACCCATGGAGTCTGATCGGGGGTCTCCCAATTGGAGTCGGGGCGAGACCAACTCTTGGTGGTCGTCGGGTTGCAGCTCACTTTGGTTTGCAATGGAGCGTAGGTGTATGGCGTGTAATCGGGAGTGCTGGTGAATGCGTCATAGGGAAGGGCCGCCTCGGCTTGCCGTTCGTTCGAGTAGGGTTTGGCGAACAGGTGAGAAAAGAGCTTATGGAGGCTGGCGGTGTCGATTCGCGTGTGACTGACATAATTGCGCTTGATCCACGGCGAGGCCATGAACAAGGGGGTTCGGTGACCGTCGACGTGGTCGTACCCGTCTTGGGGATCGTCTTCTGTGACGATCAACAACGTAGTAGGCCACATGGGCGAATGACTGACGGCGTCCAGCAACATGCCAGTCGCGACATCATTGACCGCGATCATGAGCTCCGGCGTCGGGTCAGTCGGTGAGCCAGTACCCTTCGTGTGATCGTTGGGCATCACGACATAAGACAGAGACTTCAGGTCGCACGTGGCGCGAGCGCGTGCGGCGAGATAGCAGCTCTTCATCTCGTCGGGGATCGATTGCGTGTAGACGAGGCCCGGATAGCTGAAATCAAAGCCTTGATCTCCCAGCCCCACGATCTCGCCCATGTTCTCGTAGGGGACCTTGTTGCGCTCGAGCCAAGTGAACAGTCCGCCCTCTGCGGGTGATCCGAACTGACGATCAATTCCTGCCCGTGGCGTGCGCACGTTCCTTCCCCAAGTCGCGCTCCAGGTGCGCTCGATCCAATCGGTGGTGCGGCCGAGGCTCGTCCATACATGGCCCTGCAATGATTGCTCGGCGCTGATGCCATACATGTCGAAGTTGGTGAAGGCGCGCGCGATCGCTCGCGCGTTGTGCCAATACTCATCCATCTTGCCGGGCGACATCACGAGCGTCTTGTCGCCATTGACGCCGTTCAAATCTCCAAACACGGAGTCGAACGTCTTGTTCTCTCGAATGACATAGATGACGTGTTGAATCTGCGCAGAGGGCGCGCCGTCATTGCCGCTCGGCACGGGGAAGTCATAAGGCTGCCCGTTGCAGCTCACGGTGGGAAACCCTTGCGCGCTAGTGGCTTTACGCGAATCCTCCGCGACGACGGTCATCGTCGCGAGATCCATCGTCGTAGGGCTTGAAATGAGGGCGATCGAGCCCTGCGTGAGCTCCGGCGTGTTCGCGCCGATCGCAGGGCCGGTGCTGTGGCCCTTCGCGTTGATGACGACGAGACTACCGTCCGACCGCACGCGCACTGCCGTTGGGAACCACGCAGTAGGAACTTTGCCCAATGGCGTCAATGGCGCACTAGACGCGGAGTCGAACGAATAGACTCCAATCGCATTGACCCCAGACAGCGTGCTGTACAGTCGCTTGTTGGGCTCGTCATACGCGAGCGCTCCCGGCTGAGCGCCATTGAGCGCGTCGGTGGCGAGCTTCAAGGTTTGAACGAGCTTGCCGCTCACTGCCTCATAGACGCCAATCGCGTCTTCGTCGCTGAACACTGCCGCGATGTGCGTCCCGCCCAGGAAAGCGACGCCCTCCGGGTTCTTGCCTGTGTTGATCTTGCCGACGACAGTCGCCGTGCTCGCGTCGATATGGAGCAGATCATGGCCGTCTAGCGCGCTTATCCAATAGCTCTTGCCGCTGTTGTCATAGGGATCTCGAAACGCTCCGAACAGCTCGTTTGAATTGGGCCCTAAATCGACGGACCGCAGACTCTTATTGGTCAGATCAACGATACGCGCTTGTCCTTCTCCCATCGCAGAGGAGACGAACAGCGTCTTGCCGTCTGCGCTCGCCGCGAGCCCGCCGACGTACCAGCGTTTGCCAGGATCCTTCGAGAGGCCCAAATCTAGGTCGTTTTGCGCGTCTCTGGTGAGCACGCCGCTCACGTCAATCGCATATGCGTACACTCTGCCATCAGCGCCGCCAGAAGCGTAAAGCCGATTGGGCGCCACGAACGCTAGCCCATAGTCGAGCTGTCCAGTCGCCTTGAGCGAGGAGACGAGCGAGGGCTGGTCCGCTGCGAGCTTGTCCAGATCAACCGAATAGATCGCGTTGTCGGCGACGCCGCCATCGGTCACGACTGCGTAATTGGTATTGGGGACCAACACTGCATCGATCAAGAACGCGGAGCGAATGCCAGGTCCGTGCAGCAATTGATCATGACCCGCGGGCGCGATCCAATGCCCGTCTGGTAGATAAGTGTGACCGTCCGTATCACCCCCAAAGGGCTTGATGGCGAGCCCCGTAGGCGCGCTCGCGGTGCAGCTACCATGCACGACCGCAGGCGTCGTGCTCCCGTCGAACGATCCGCAGCTCTGCGCGTGCTCCATCGCCGCCCAAGGTCTCAGGGCGGGGCAAACGTATTGCGTCTCCGGCTCCGCGCATTTGCATTGGAACGCGCAGCTCTTGAGCGCGTCGCATTTCAAGGCAGAGATGTAGCCCTGAGGCGTCGAGTAGTCGACGCAGTCATCCGGCGGCACGGCAGGCTTGAAGCTATCCGGGCTCGTGTACTCGCAAGCCGCGAACAAGCTGAAGACGAGAGCGATAGAGAGTCGTCGCATGGGTCCCGATTGTACCGACGCTGCGCTTCTAGCGCAGCAGGTCGTTGCACTTGATGTGCAAAGAGCACAATCTAGCCCGCAGTTCGCGGCGAAAACGGGCGGCATTGCGCTTGCGACGGTCCTAGGGGAGGAGAAGAGCAGGGCTTTGTTCTAACGAGGGAGCTCGTGGAGCGCTTGCCAGACTTGTTGTGACAGTCCCGGCTGATCGTCTGCGTCTTTGAAGTCCCAACCTTCGGCGGCTTTGGCGCCTTGAGTTCCCCCTGGATTGCATGACAGATCGGTCCACTTGCGAGGCACGTAATTGAATGGAGTGTAATCCGGAGTGGAGGTGAAGATGTCGAGCGGCAGCGGCGCGTTCGCCAAGGTAGTGTTCCTATAGGGCTTGCCGTAGACAAGGCTGAACAGTTTGTGCACGCTCGCGAGATCGTAGTGCGCGTGGCTCACATAGCCGCGCTTGATCCATGGTGAAGCGAAGAGCGCGATCGTGCGGTGCACGTCTACGTGATCTCCGCCTTGGCTAGGGTCGTCCTCTACCACCACGACGAGGCTGTCTTTCCAGAACGGCGAGTGACTGAGCGCGTCCACGTACATGCCTGTCGCCTCGTCGTTCGTCGCGATCAAGACCGCTGGATTGGGCTTATTTGCAGCGAATCCGAACGTGTGATCGTTGACGAGCCAGCTATAGGTAAAGTCCTTCGGGTCGCACGAGACGCGCAGTCGCCAGGCCTCGTAGCAAACGCCGAGCGTGTCGGGGACGACGCCGTCCGTCGTGCCGCCGGGCCACTTGGTGTCTCGGATCGACAGACCTCCGATGAACTCTCCTTGGTTGTCGAGCGTGACGCCGTTCTTGGTGAGAAATTGAAAGATATTGCCCTCGATGGGCGTCGTGTCGTCTCCGACGCCTGGCGCGTCAGTCACTCCCCACTCACCACGGCCCCAGATGTTGATCCAGCGGCGCTCCGCGTAGTCGGTAGTGCGCCCGAAGACCGTCCACGCGTGCCCCTGAATCGATTGCTCCGCGTCGATGTAGTAATTGTCCATTTGAGAGAACTGGGATGCGATCGCGTAAGCGTTCGGCCATATCTTGTCCATGTTGCCCGGCGCGAGGCCCAAGTCCGCTTTTGCGTCCACGTTGGGCTGACCCGCCATGACACCATCGAAGGTCTTGTTCTCTCTCACGATGAAAAATACATGCTTGATCTTGGCTGCCGGGCCGTCCTCAGGCTTTTGATTGATTGGGAAATCATACGGCGCTCCGCCGCAGTCGACTGTGGAATAGCCGCTCACCTTGGCGACCATGTTCTGCGCGTCCACCAATTGAGTGGCAGTCCCAAGGGCAGTAGTGTCCATGAACGGCACCGCGGCGATGGATCCGGCCATCCGCTTGGCCTCGTCTGCGACGCTCACCATGTATTGTTTGTCGTCCAGCCCTATGCCGTGACCGCGCCCGCTGAGCACGTAGACGGTGCCATCCGTCGCATCGACGCGCACGGCGGTGGGCCACCACGCCGTCGGGAATTTGCCGAGAGGCGTGATCGCAGGCGTCGTCGTATCGACTGAGAAAACAGCCACCGCGTTCTCGTTGGCGAGCGTCGCGTAGAGTCGCTGCGACTTGCTGTCATAGGCGAGCGTGGTCGGACTCTCACCATGATTGGTGCCCACGGGCACCTCGGCCGTGACCTTGCCGCTCGTCCGGTCGACGAGCGAGATCGAGTCAGAGAGCGCGTTGGCGATCACCATCCAGCGCGCGTCGACGTACTCGAGCTCTTCAGGCGCCTTGCCGACGATCGTCGTCTGCGCGGCTTGCTGTGAGACGTCGATGCGAACGAGCTTCATCTTGGTCTGATCGTCGAACGACACGACGCCAGTCCATAATGTCGCATAAGCGGTGTTGCTCATGGGATCATTGGGATCGAACCGCAGCGCAAATAGGTCCGTCGACCCGACGTTGATCCCGCCGGTCACTGCACCATAATTGCCGTCCTCTAGACTAATGCGCAATACGATCTTGTCTTTCGCTTGACCCACCAAGAGAGTCTTGCCGTTTGGAGAAGCGTCAATCGCGCTAGGGAACGCGCCCTTCGGGAGCGTGATGGTCTTTGCCGAATTCTTCGTCAGTGCGCCGGTGCTCTCGCCCAGGTCGTACGCGTAGATGGAGTCGTCAGGAGAGCCACTCGCCGCGAGCAAGAGCTTCTTCTGAGTGACATAGGCGATGCCATAGTCGAGCGAAGCCGGTGGATTGTACGTGACGCGCGATACCTCTGCGTTCCCGCCGGATTTCAGCTTGGCCGCGTCGATGATACGGACTGAATGAGTCAAATATCCGTAGTCGCTCACTGCGAGATAATTGGTGTTCGGAATGGCAATCATGGAAGACGGAAAGCCGCCGTCACTCTGGAACACTAGCTCTTTGCCCGCGGGCAAGAGTCGCCTGCCGTCTGGCAGCACGATGGGCGTTTGGGTGATTTGCGCCTTCGCGAGCGCCTCTCCCGTTGGATCCGTCGCTTTGCACTTGCCAGGCACGACTGCAGGATAATTCTTGCCAGTGAAGTCACCGCAGGCAGCGTCGTGCGGGAGAGACTTCCAATCTGCCATTGCGCTGCAGGTCCACGGCTTCTGCGCCTCTTCTGGGCATTGACCGCATTGCAGATCACACGAACGATTGGCGAGGATGTCCGAGATCACGTCGTCGGTCGACGGCATCGCCTTCGGAGGCACATCGGGGGTAGAGCCACACGCGAACGCGAAGCCACATAGAGCCAAGAGTCCGCGGGCGCGAGTCATTCCTTGCCTCCATCCGTGGGTGCAGCCGCGTCGGGCTCGGGCGGTGGCCATGGGAGCGCCCAGCGTTGATGAGTCGCGCGATCCCAGAGCTCGATCTTGGTGCCGCGCTTGGTCGCGGGGAACAGCACGCCGATTCTAGTCTTGAGCTTCGCAGAGATCGGATCGACCGCGCCGTCCGTCTCTGGCGGCATCAGCAACGGAAAATCGAAGCGCACGCGCTCGAGGAGCGTCGGACCCTCGTACAGCTCGAGCGCGAAGCGCCCCATCACGCGCGGAGTCGCCTGCGCTGTAGCGAGGTCGAGCGGGTGAATGCCGACCATGTAGACGTCCCCTTTGTCCCAACGCAAATCAAAGACCCACTGCTTCTTCTCCACGAGCGGCGGCGGATCGGGCGGGATCCTCGCCTCCGCGTCGCTCGCGGGGGCAGCTGGTTTTTGCGGGTCTGCGAACGCGATCGCCGTGAAAGGGATCACGAGCGCAGCACAGAACGCGACGACTGCACGAGCGAATAAGCGCATCCTCAGGAGGATAGCAGCACGTCTCGACGCGCAGCTATGTGTCGGATTCGATGGTATTGAAACGCGCGATGCGCGCTCCGCGAGATCTCGAGGAGTTGAGGTTACGCGCGCTCTCTCTCGAGGGAGTCGCGTTGTCCGAGCTCATGGATGTCTCCGGGCTCGGTGTTCACACCAAAGGCAAGGCGGGCGAGGCCATGGAGCGCGCGCTCGGCGCGACGGGAGTCGGAGCCAACGTCGATTTTCCGGAGCTGGGTGTGGAGCTCAAGACCATCCCGGTCGAGGTTGATCTCAAGCCGCGCGAGTCGACGTTCGTCTGCGCCGTTCAGCTCGCGGACGCCGATCGCGAGGAGTGGGCTCAGTCGTGGGTGAAGCGAAAGCTCTCGCGCGTGCTGTGGATGCCGATCGTGCATCATGACGACGAGCGCGTGGTGGGGCGTGCCGTGCTGTGGACACCGACACACGAGCAAGCGTCCATTCTACAGGGTGATTTCGAGGAGATTTTGGGCGCGATCGCGATCGGCGGCATCGAGGGCGTGACCGCGCACATGGGGCGGTGGCTTCAACTGAGGCCCAAGGCTGCGGACTCATACACGCGAGCTCTCACGCTCGGGCCAAACGACACGCTCATCGAGACAGTGCCGCGAGGCTTCTATCTGCGGGCGCGCTTCACCGGCGCGATCTTGCGAGATCCAAGCGCCGTGCCCTGACGTTTCGTCTATGCTCTCCGTGTGACGCGCGAGCAGGTTTGGGAAACCGTATCGAGCTTTCTGCGCCGAGAGTTCGGGCGACTGCTCGACGTTCGTGACGTGCGCCGCGTTCGTCGCGTGGCGGGCGATGGTTGGGTCGTGACCGTGGTGCTCGCAGCGCCGAGCGGTGACCTGCACGTCGCGGATCTCTCCGTCGACGAGAGCGGCGCGATGACACCCAAGTTGGACGGCGACTACGTCGTGGACTCGGTGCGTCGAGCGCAAGCCGCGTCTGCGTCGCTTGCGCCTCCGCCGCCAGACGAGCTCAGTGATTTTGGCGACGCGAACGAAGAGGACGACGCGCTCGGTTCGGGGCTCGACAACCTCGAGATGATGGAAGACCCCGTGGAGGTGCGCGTCGAAACCGCTTTGAAAAAGGGCGATCCAGCGTCGCTGCGAGAGGCGCGCGATCTCTTGCCGCGCTTGCTCATCGATCCAGAGAAGCGCGGCGGGACGCTGCTCACGATGGCGGAGGTCGAGATCAAGCTCGCTGAGCCGATGCTCGCGAAGGGCTACCTCGAAGCCGCGGCGCGCGAGTTCGGTGATCGCTTCGACATGCCCGCGCTGGAGAAGGCCGCGGCGCTCGGGCTGGAGCTGGTAGGCAAAGAGGCGTTCGTCGGATCGTCCATTCACGCGCTGCTCGAGGAGAGCCGCGCGCGCCTGCGGCCTGTCCCGACCATCTTCGACGCGCGGAGCTTCCAACAACTCTCACCGGTGATGCGCGCGTGGATAGAGCCGCAAATCACGCTGCGAACGCTCGCGCCGCAAGAGGTGCTCGTGAGCGAAGGGGAGCCCTCCCAGAACGTGTTCGTCGTCAAGAGCGGACTCTTCGGCGTGTGGCTCGAGAAGCCTTCGGGGGGCCAGTGGATGGTGCGCTGTTGCTTTCCAGGTTGGCTGCTCGGCGAGTCGAGCGTGCTCGTACCGAACGATCCCCGCTGCACCGCGACCTTGCGCGCCGAGCGCGTGAGCGAGGTGTGGACCGTGCCCGCCGAGATCATGAAGAAGGCGATGAACAAGGAGCCGGAGTTTGCCGACCGAATCGCGCAGACCAAGCAACTGCACCGCATCGACAGCTTCTTCTCGATGCACGAGACGATGGGACAGCTCGACGTTCAAGTGCGAGACGAGATGCTTTCGTGCATCCAGAGGCTAGAGACGTTCGACGAAGAGACGATCTTGTTGCCCGCGAATGAAGTCCCTCAAGTGGCGTGTTTGGTAGCGCGCGGTGAGATCGCGCTCTTCGAAGATGGGAAACCCGACGCGCCCATTGGTGTGATTGGCGCAGACGCCTTTTATGGCGTGAGAGACGCGCTGCACCAGATCGCGGGCGCGGTCTCCGCGATCGCGAGGCCCCATACGACAGTCGCGTTCTTCGACGCGGCCAGACTGCGCGCGTTGTGTGAGCGAAGCCCAGAGCACGTAGTCGCCGTGCTCGAGCGCCTCGGCTGACACGTGGCGCCTTGCCTTACATCCGCGAAAGGGAGTTACTGTTTAGATGATGAAGGATCTTGCCTCTACGTTGGGTGCTTGCGGAGTGTTGTTGATCGCCGCGCTAGCCTGCAAAGGCGGCAAAAAGGACGATCCCGCCCCTGAGCCCGTCACCACGACCACCGCGGCGGTGAGCGCGCCCGTCGCGACGGTTGATGACACACCGAGCGCAGCTCCCACCGAGTTTGTGAAGCCTGTCACCAAACCCAAAGCCACCGTGATGAGCATCCCCACTCCGTCGACGGACCGCATCCCTCGCAACCGCGACAAGGATCTACCGTGTCCGCCGAAGTTCACCGAGCAGCCAGGCGTGGAGCAATACAGCACTTGCGCGCGCGACTGTAAGACAGACTCGGACTGTCACGGCCACAAGTGTGATGACTCGATGGTCGGCGACGGCATGGTCTGTTCGGATCAATCGTTGTAGTCGAGCTCTTTGCCGTAGGTCTCTTCCAAAGACCACAATCCCAAGAATGCCAAACATAGACAGGGAACTCCGACTGCAATCGCAGCTCCAGCGACTCCGAGAGAGCCCGATCTCAACGCGGCGAACGTGAGCGTCATGGGCACTGTCGCGCCGCGTACGAAGTTGGGCGCGGTGGTCGTGGCCGTCGCGCGCAGGTTGGTTCCAAATTGCTCCGAGGCGCTCGTCATGAAGACTGCCCAATAGCCGCTGCCAAAGCCGGCGAGCGCGCAACAGCTGTAAAATAGGGCTTTCGAAGCGCCTCCGAGGGTGAAGTACAGGACGACGCCAACAGTGGTGATGCTCAAGAAGACAAGCACGCTCTTCTTGCGACTCTTGATCCATTGACTGAGAGCGCCGCTCGACAAGTCTCCAATGGCCAATCCCGAATAGCAGAACAGAATGCTGATCGCGGGGTCTACTGCGGCGACTCCGAGCGCTCCGCCAATGGCGTCACTGAACTTCACGAGGACGCCGACTACATACCAAATGGGGATGCCCACCAAGATGACTGCCGCATAGCGTTTGAAGCGACTCCACGATGAGAACAACAAAAAGAAATTGCCGCGAGAGCCGTGCGACTTGGCTTTTTCATACAGTCCAGACTCGAGCACTCCCACTCGCAACAACAGCAACCCGAGGCCGAGTCCACCGCCGATGAAATACGAAGTGCGCCAATGGGTCAGCTTGCCGACGAGCACCGCGGCGACAGCGCCGGTGATTCCGACCGAGGCGACGATCGTGGTGCCGTAGCCGCGCGACTCTTTCGGCAAGGACTCGCTGACGAGCGTGATGCCCGCGCCGAGCTCGCCCGCGAGGCCAAGTCCCGCGACGAAGCGCGCGACCGCGTATTGTGGAATGGTCTGTACGAAGCCGTTCGCGATGTTGGCGACTGAATAAAAGAGAATGCTCCCGAACAGCACGCTCAAGCGACCGCGCTTGTCGCCGAGCACTCCCCACAAGATCCCGCCGAGGAGCATCGCGCCCATTTGCATGTTGTCGAGAAAGACGCCCGTCTCGAGCAGGTGGTCTTTGTCGATGCCGAGATCCAGGAGGCTCGGTCGCCGAACGATGCCAAAAAGCAGCAGATCGTAGATGTCGACGAAGTAGCCGAGCGCTGCCACCACCACGGCGAGCGTGACGGCTCGGCGCGGGGTGATCAATGCGGTCATCCGCCCATCATGTCCAAGAAGGGCGCGGCGCCCAAGAGCGAAGTGCCTCCGTCGACGAGGAGTGAAGCTCCAGTGACGTATGCGGCGGCGGGCGAGACCAAGAACGTGACGGCCTCGCACACCTCGTCGATCGTTCCCCAGCGCCCGAGCGGGACGCGCTGTTTCAAGTGTGTCTCTGCGTTCGCGGGGGCGAGCTTGCTCATGCCCTCGGTGTCTGCGATCGGGCCCGGCGCGACAGAGTTCACGCGGATGCCGAAGCGCGCCCACTCGAGCGCGAGGTCGCGGGTGAGCTTCTCGATGCCGGCCTTGGCGGCGCCGGCGTGGCATTGCAGCGGCGTCGCCACCGCGGCCTGCGTGGCGGTGATGCTGACGATGCAGCCGCGCCGCTTCGCGAGG
>JANYHY010000170.1 GCA_025362165.1 Myxococcales bacterium
GCTTGACTTGATAGAGCGCCTTCGAGGCCTCGGCCTGCGCGAGCTGTGCGTCCGTGGTGGCGTAGATGCCGGAGCGATACTGCGTGCCTTCGTCGCCGCCCTGCCGCATGCCTTGCGTCGGATCGTGGTTCTCCCAGAAGACCTTCAGGAGATCATTGTAGGATACAACCTTCGGATTGAACACCACCCGGACGACCTCTGTATGCCCGGTCATCCCGCTGCATACTTCCTTGTAAGTGGGGTTGCGTGTGGAGCCGGCGGCATAGCCGACAGCGGTCGAGACGACGCCCTTCTGGTTGTAGAATTTGCGCTCTGCGCCCCAGAAGCACCCGAGCCCGAACATCGCGCGCTCCATGCCTGGAAACTCGCCGTCCAGCGGTGCATCAAGGACGAAGTGTCGCGCTGGGATGGGCATCTTCTCCGCGCGACCGGGGAGCGCACGTGATGGGTCGACCATGGTGCTCTTGCTGCCGAACATGAACAGATGGTGGAGCCCCTCGAGAGGAGAGGCAAGGCCCTTTGTAGCTATGGGATTCGCACGGTCGCGTTCAGATAGGCGTAGTGCGAGAAGTCCGCGGTGCCTCGTGCTTGGGCCGGGTTTTGGAGGATCGCCTTGGCGCCGTCTCCGAGGAGCAAGAGTGAATAGCCCGCGCGGAGATCGAGCTGCGGGAGCGGACGCCACTTGAAGAAGACGTCGATCTCGTGGCCGAGGTCGTACTTGGTGCTGTCTCGCGACGCGCGACCCACGGAGAAGAGGTAGCCGTTCAACCACTCGCCCGTCGCGTTGACGAGGCGTGCGTAGCGGTACTCCGCGCCGATGCGCGTCTCTTGTGAGGGCGCGAGCACGAGCGATCCGTGCGCCTCGATCAAGTTGGAGAGCGCGAACACGTTCATCGCGCCGTAGTGCTGGTGCACGTCAGGGAGGATCGGATCGAACGCGCGGAAGTTGCCATTGGAGCCGTCGTCGCCGCTCGCCATCGACGCGCCCGCCGCCAACTTCGGAGAGAGCACGATCGCATCGGAGGTTCCGGCGACGTCTGCGGCGAACGCATACGCCATCCTGGTGGCGCGCTCGGGGTTGAGCGACGACGCGCGTCCGCCCTGTAAATAGCCTGCTAGCGAGTACTCGAAGACCTTGGAGTCGCCCCAAGCGCGCAGCGATCCTGTGTACGTCTCCCCGCTGGCTCGGGCGAGCGAGAAGTCCGAGTCGACCAAGTATGGGTTGCTGCCCTGAAGACGCGCGAGACCGAACGCCTCCAGCTTGAACAGCGGCGCGATCGTCCAACCGAACCAAGCGCCATAGAGCTGCGAGCCGCTCGAGTACGGTCCGCTGACGTCATCGAACGCTGCGCCGATGGGGCGTGAGCTGTCGAGGATCGCCGCGAGCAGCTCGAAATCGAGGCGACTCGTCGAGATGTGGAGCCGAGCAGCGTCGAGCGTGCGCGCAGACGGGGATCGATCTGCGTTGCCGAGCACGCGACCATCGCCCCAAGTCACCGCTTGTCGGCCTACGCGAAAGTACGTCCGGCGCGGCGGATTCGGGCGATCTGCGGGGGTCGGATCGGTCGCGGTCACTGGCGCCGTGCGGAGCTCGAAGAACGCCTCGTACGCGCCGAACGCAGCAAACCCTGACCCACCACTGATGAAGCCGAGCGGCGGTTGTTGGCCCCATGCGCGCGCGTCTTGGAACGTGATCTGCGCGCGCAGCGCACCGTGCTCTGCGCCGATGCCGAGGCGAGTGCGCTCGTACAAACCCCACGCGTCGTCCACTACGGGCGATGTCTTGCCGCGCGACGAGCCTCCGAGATCCACCGGCGCGTGGCGATACTCACCCTGGGTGCGCAGCTCGAGCAGCGGGCTCAGCTGAAAGTCGCCCACGGCGATCGTCGGCTTGGCGTCAGGAGGAGATTGCGCGAGCGCGCCGCCCGCGAGCAGCGCACCAGCGAGGCTGATGGAAGTGGCGCAAAACAGGGCGCGCGAGTGCACGGCTGGCACGCTAACACAACTTGATGCCGCCTTCGGCGGACATCAACGACTTGGTGAGTGCCGATGGCACGCCCCAAGAGCCGAGGGTCAACCCGGAGGTGTCTTGTCAGCGATGATTTTCTTGGCGCGCGTGAGGAGCTCTTGCCTTTCGTTGAGCGCGGGCTGGTCCACGACCGCCTCGAGCAACGCGTTCAAGATCTCTCCGAGCACGCGGCCGGGCTTGAGCCCGAGCTCCTTCATGAGGTCGTGCCCGTTGATCGCGAGGTCTCGCGTGGCGAGCGCGGCGCCCTCTGCCTTCACCTTCTCGACGTGCGCCTTCAGAGCAGCGAGCGCCGCGAGATCGGCCTCGCAGTCGCGACCCTTGCTGCGGACGTCCGCCTCGTTGATCGCATAGAGGTCCTCGATGTGCTCTACGCCCACGCGGCGCATCCAGTGGCGCACGGTCGAGTCCTTCCACTCATCCGAGTAGTGAAACAAGTGGTGCCGCACGAGCGCGACGATGCGATGCCGCTCCTCGTTGGAGAAGCGCAGGCGCGACAGGATCGGCTCGGCCATCTCGGCGCCGATGCGCTCGTGGTTGTAGAACGTCCAGTCCTGAGTCTTGTCGCTGAACGCCCTGGCTTTAGGCTTTCCCACGTCGTGCAAGAGCGCGGCGATGCGCAGCACGGGATCTCCATGGCACGCGTCCATGCACTCCATGCCGTGCTTCCACACGTCATACGCGTGCCATTTGTTCTGATCCATGCCGACACCTTGCAACAGCTCCGGGCAAGTGATCTCCAAGATGCCCGTCTTGCGCATGACGTCGAACGCCCGTGAGGGGCGCTTGGCCTTCATCGTCTTCATCCACTCGTCACGAACGCGCTCTTGAGAGACCTTCTTGTAGGTGTCCAGCGAGGGAGCGATCGCGCGCTCCGTCTCGGACTCGAGCTCGACCTCCAGCGTCGCGGTGAACCTGGCCGCGCGAAGCACGCGCAGACCATCCTCGTTGAAGCGGGCCCGCGCGTCCCCAACGGCGCGCAGCAATCTCGCGGCTAAATCCTCGCGCCCTTTGAAAGGATCGATGACATGTCCATCATTGGGATCGAGCGCGATCGCGTTCATGGTGAAGTCACGCCGCGCCAGATCGCGCGTGATGTCGTCCGTGAACTCGACCGAGTCTGGGCGGCGACCGTCCGTGTACGCGCCCTCTCCGCGCAAGGTGGTGACCTCGTGCGGGAGCTTGTCGATCATCACGGTGACGGTGCCGTGCTGGATGCCCGTCGGGATGACGTGCTTGTCGCGGAAGATGAGCTGCACCTCCTCGGGCTTTGCGTCCGTGGCGACGTCCCAGTCCGACACCGCGCGACCGAGCAACAGATCGCGCACGCAGCCGCCCACGATCCAGCCGCGCTTGCCGTTCTCTCCGAGGCGGCGGCAAAGCCACTTCACGCTGTCGGGCACCAATTCGAGCGGGATCGTCGTCACGGGTCTCATCTAACACTACCGCGGCAGCGCCAAGTTTGGTCACTGACGCGAGATGACCCTATAGAACGACGGTGAGCGAGGTTCATGCAACCGCAAAGGTGGACGCACCCAGCGCGTTCGCGTGGATGGCGGCGGGCGCGGTCTGCTTTGGGCTGATGAACTTCTTCGCGCGCGTGTCGTCGGCGCACGCGCACTGGGCGATCACCGCTTGCGTGCGCGCGGCGGTCGGCGCGGTCGTCGCTGCGATCGCCGCTATTTCGCAGGGCCAGCCGCCGCTCGTGAAGCCCACCTCGCTGCTCTGGCAACGCACAGTGCTCGGCACGATCTCGATGAGCCTGACGTTCTTCGCGCTCTCGGATCATCGCGCTCCGCTCGCAGACGTGGTCACGCTCACGAACACCACGCCCGTGTTCCTCGCCGTTCTCGCGCCGATCTTCCTTCATGAGAAGAACGGCAGTCGACTCGCGCTCGCTCTTCCACTCGCCGTGGCCGGCGTCGTGTTGGTGCTTCACCCAACGTTCCTGTTTCCGGACTCGGCTCACCCGCCACAGCCTGGCGCGATCGTCCCGGAGCTGCTCGCGGTCACCGCCGGGCTGTTCTCTGCGTTCGCGATGATGACGCTGCGAAAGCTCCAGAAGGGCGAGAACCCCGAGTCCGTCGTCGTTCACTTCTCTACGAGCGCTGCGATCGTCACGGGCGTGGTCGCGCTCTTCACGGCGCCGGAGTTGCCACCCAAAGAGTCGATCCCGCCGATGCTCGCGACCGGTCTC
>JANYHY010000223.1 GCA_025362165.1 Myxococcales bacterium
TACCTCGAAGACGTGTTCGGCGGCGCGATCGAGACGCTGTACTCGAACCCCACCAACATCGAAGCGAGCGTCGCGCGCGCGGACCTCGTGATCGGCGGCGTCTTGCTCGCCGGCGCGCGCGCACCGAAGCTCGTCACCGAAGACCTCATCAAGAAGATGGAGAAGGGCAGCGTCGTCGTGGACGTCGCCGTCGATCAAGGCGGCTGCATCGAGACGTGCCGGCCCACGACGCACGACAACCCGACCTACGAGGTGCACGGGGTCGTCCACTACTGCGTCGCCAACATGCCAGGCGCGGTCTCGCAGACGAGCACGTGGGCGCTCACCAACACGACGATGGGTTACGCCGTGAAGATCGCCGAGAACGGAATCGTCAAGGCGGCCAAGACGGACCGCGCGCTCGCGCTCGGCATCAACACCTTCGCTGGCAAGGTCACGTGTGAAGGCGTCGCCGCCGCGCACAAGCTCGAGTACGTCCCGATCGAGAAGGCGTTCGGCTGAGCTTCGTCCCGCCGGACTTGCTCGCCGGTGTCGAGCTGCTCAGCCTCGACGCGGGCAACACGGTCATCTTCCTCGATCATGCGCGGCTCGCTGCGATCACGAACGAGGCTGGTTTCAGCGGCGTCTCTCGCGATCGACTGATCGTCACCGAGGGCGAGGCCAAGCGCTTGCTGGATCAACCATCACGCATGATCGATCCCAAGTGGCGCGAGCGAGGTGAGCCCGGGGCCGCCGGTTGGGGACGAACAGTGGCTACGATGCTCGCGCTGGCGGGCGTCGACGAGGGCTCGCTGTCGGAGCTGCTGTCGATCGTCTGGGAGCATCACCTGGAGCTGAACCTTTGGTCGCTCGTTCCCGACGGCTTCACCGAAGCGATGGCCGCGATCCGCGCGCGCGGGATCAAGACTGCGATCGTCAGCAACTCGGAGGGCATGCTCGACAAGCTCTTCGAGAAGCTCGGCATCCTCGACTGCTTCGACGCCCTCGTCGACAGCGGCAAGGTAGGTCACGAGAAGCCGGGGGCGCGCATCTTCGAGATCGCCTGCGAGCGAACGGGCAGGCGCGCAGACCAAGCGATCCACCTCGGCGACACGGTCGCCACAGACATCGTGGGCGGTCGCGCTGCGGGGATGCGCGTCGCGTTGATTGATCCCTACAAGCATTATGAAGGCTTGTTTCTAGACGTTCCGCGCGTTCCCGGCGCGGTCGAGGTCGCTCTGGCGCTCGCCGAGAGCTGACTCACTTCGCTGCGTCGGGCGAGTTCAACGCGCCCAGCGACACACCGCACACCGCTTCGAGTTGTCGCATCAGGTTATCGGGGGAGCGCGCGGTGCTCGTCGGCGCGCTAGTGCGTCGGCCCGCGTCTGGCGTGCTCGCGTCGACCTCGACCACGCTCACGCTCGCGTCGACGATCGGAGGTGCGTCGGATCCGGTCGAGCGCACCGTAGCGACCGTCGCGCTCGGCGTCGGCGGCGGCACATCTTTCTTGCACGCTCCGAGCACCGTGGCGAACACGCTCAGCCACACGTCTCTGGATCGCATGAGCGCAAATATACCTCTATACTTGCGGGCCCCACATGGCCAAACACCTGATCGCCGTGCTCCCCGGTGACGGAATCGGACCCGAAGTGATCGCGCAAGCGACGCGCCTGCTCGAGCTGTATCGCGACGAGCGCGATCTGCCGCTCGACCTCTGGCACCTCGACCTCGGCGCCGATCGCTACTTGAAGGACGGCACCACGTACCCGAAGGAGATCGCCGATCGCATCGCGAAAGAGGCGCGCGCGGTGTTGCTTGGAGCGCTCGGTGATCCGCGCGTGCCTGGTCTCGAGCACGCGAAGGACATCTTGTTCGGCATGCGCTTCGGTCTCGATCTCTACGCGAACATCCGGCCGGTCAAGGCGCTCGCCGATCGTTTGGTGCCTCTGAAGGAGCGCACCGCGAAGGACGTGAACCTCGTCGTGTTCCGAGAGAACACCGAGGGCATCTACGTCGGCATGGGCGGACAGTTCAAGCGCGGCACTCCCGACGAGATCGCGATCAACGAAGACGTCAACACGCGCAAAGGCGTGGAGAGGCTGATTCGAGCCGGATTCGAGCACGCGAAGAGGCACGGCAACAAGACCGTGCACATGGCGGACAAGTCGAACGCCATGCGCCACGCGCACGAGCTCTGGTACCGAGTCTTCTTCGAGGTCGCCAATGAGTACCCCGGCATCGCCGCCAAGCACGTCTACGTCGACGCGCTTTGTTTGTACTTGGTGCAAGACCCATCTCAGTTCGAGGTGATCGTCACGTGCAACTTGTTCGGAGACATCATCACGGATCTCGGCGCGGCGTTTCAGGGCGGGCTCGGCATGGCCGGCAGCGCGAACGTGCACGCGAGCGATCCTGCGCGCGTCGCGATGTTCGAGCCCGTGCACGGCTCGGCGCCTCCGCTCGCGGGAAAAGATCTCGCGAACCCGATCGCGAGCTTCCTCACGGTCGGCATGATGCTCACGCACCTCGGTTGGCCCGAAGAGGAGGCTCGCATCGAGCGCGCGTGCACCAAAGCGATCATCGACAAGCAGTGCACCAAGGACGTCGGCGGAGCGCTCGGAACTCGTGCGTGCGGCGACTTCCTGATCTCGGAAATCGAACGCTCGTTCTAGTCACTCGCAGTGAGCGCGTCGCGCGCCTTCCATCTCCTCTTGCATCGCGCCCTTGAGCTCGTCTTCGCTCATCTCCTCGGGCGCCGCGTAGCAGTGGAGCGCGACGATGGAGCCGCCGCGCGCGGGCCAGTAGTTCCAACCCGTGACGTCAGCGAAGGCGAGCAAGATGGCTTTGTCTTTGTACGCGTCACCTTTGGCGACCTTCGCGAGCTCGTCTTTCAGCGCCTTGTTCTCGTTGGCGGACTCCTTGTCCCTCGTAGAGCACCAGGAGCGGGCGCGTGCCGACTGTAGAGAGGTCGAACGTTCGATCCCAGGCGTCGCTCACGACGATGTTTGGACGCGCAGCTCCGACCTTGGGCGAAGCTTGTGCGGTCATGGCGACGAGACCGACGGCCGCAACAGTGGTGATCGCGCATGTTCGAGCGGTCATGCTTTGCTCCTCTTCTTCTTATTCTTGTTCTTCTTCGCTCCTTGCTTTGCGACGAGCTCGCGCGTCATCGCCTCGAACGCTGCGGGGTCTTCGGGTGCGAGGAGACCGCCTGCCGCGCGAACTCTCTCGCCGATCGCAGACGCGCCGACGCCGCCGACGATCCACGGCACGGCGGCGCACGCGTTCGCGTAGCCGTCCACGAGCTCTCGAACACGCGCACCAGCGGGAGCGATGGACAGGCCGAGCATCACGACCTTCGGCGAGAGAGCCTCGACCGCATCACGAATCGCACTCGGAGGCGTGCGGGCGCCGAGGACGACCGGGCGAAATCCCCACGAAGAGACGCGCGCCGCGGTGGTGAGCACACCAAGCTCGTGCTCTTCGTCGGCAAACGCGGCCAGCAACACGAGCCCGTGATGATCGCGCGGAGAGACGAGACGAACGAGATCGCGGATCGACTGGCCGATCCGGTACGACGCCGCGTGCTCTTGTGCCACGGAGATCTCTCCAGAGTGCCATTTGTCGCCGATCGCGCGCATCGCAGGCGTGAGCACGTCGTCGATGATGGCGGTCGCGGAGCCCAAGAACATGACTGTCCGCAAGAGCGAGTCCAGCGCGTCGAGATCGAAGCGCGCGACCGCATCTACCATCGCATCCGCCACGGTTGCGTAGGCCTGATGCGATGACGTCGCGACCGGCGTAGCTGTGGTCGTCTTGGACGTCTTGGACGTCTTGGAAGCCGCGACCACGCGAGCTGCCTCTGCCGCCGGCACTCCTGACGCGCAAAGCCTCTGCATGTGGCGGATCTGCTGGACCTCCACGGGTCCATAATATCGGTATCCAGAGACCGTTCGCTCGGGGTTGGGCACTCCATAGCGGCGCTCCCAAGCACGGAGCGTTGGCTCGGGAATCCCCGTCAGCTCAGCGACGGCGGCGATGCGCAGCCTGCCCGTGAGCAGAGCGCCGTTTGCGTTGGTGGGGAGAGGTCTCATGGGCGGTGGTTGACAGACGTTATACAAACTCTATATGAAGTATCTACAACGAGGTCAAGGATGGAAACCAAGCGGCGCAACGCGATCGTCATCGGAAGCGGCTTCGGAGGGCTCGCGGCCGCGGTTCGTTTGGGGGCGCGCGGCTGGGACGTGACCGTGCTCGAGCGGCATGATCAGCCCGGCGGGCGCGCGCGCGTGTTTCGTCAGAATGGCTTCACGTTCGACGCGGGACCTACCGTGATCACGGCGCCTTTCCTCTTCGAAGAGCTCTGGGCGATCGCGGGTAAGAAGATGAGCGACCACATCGATCTTCGCCCGGTCACGCCGTTCTACCGGATCCGCTTCCATGACGGGACGCTCTTCGACTACACGGGCGACGCGATGGCGATGCGCGCGGAGGTGCATAGGCTCTCTCCGCGTGATGTCCAAGGTTATGAGCGCTTCGTCGCGATGAGCCAAGACATCTTCTCAGTCGGCTTCGAGAAGCTCGCGCACATTCCTTTCACCGAGTGGAAGGACATGGCGCGCGTCGTCCCCGCGATGATGCGCCTCCAGACCTACCGAACCGTGTACGGGCTCGTGTCCAAGTACATCCAAGACGAGCGTCTCCGTCAGGTGCTCAGCTTCCATCCGCTCCTCGTCGGCGGTAACCCGTTCACGACGACCTCGATTTACAGCCTGATCCTCTACCTCGAGAGAAAGTGGGGCGTGCACTTTCCGATTGGAGGTACGGGCGCGCTCGTCAACGGTCTGGTCGATCTCATCGTTGGGCAAGGCAACAAGCTGCGCCTCGGCGCCACGGTCGATCAGATCCTCGTCGAGGACGGGCGCGCGCGCGGCGTCATGCTCGAAGGTGGAGAGAAGATCGAGGCAGAGGTCGTCGTCTCGAACGCCGACTCGGCGTGGACGTACCGCCGCATGATCGCGCCAGAGCATCGCAAGACGTGGACGAACAAGAGGCTCGAACGCTCCAAGTACTCGATGAGCCTCTTCGTCTGGTACTTCGGCACCAATCGCAAGTACGAGGACGTCGCGCACCACACCATCATGCTCGGCCCGCGCTACAAGGAGCTGCTCACCGACATCTTCAAAAAACACGTGCTCGCGCCTGATTTCAGCCTCTATCTCCACAGGCCCACCGCGACGGATCCTGCGCTTGCGCCAGAGGGGTGTGATGGATTCTACGTGCTCTCGCCGGTCCCTCACCTCGACGCCAACGTCGACTGGAACGAGCGCGCGGAGCCCTATCGGCGCACGATCGAGCAGCACCTCGAGAGCACGCTCCTGCCTGGGTTGAGCAAGCACGTCATCGCGTCCAAGACCATGACCCCGATCCACTTCCGCGAAGATCTGTTGAGCGAGCGCGGCGCGGCCTTTGGTCTCGAGCCGGTGCTCACGCAGAGCGCATATTTCAGACCGCACAACATGAGCGAGGACATCGAGGGTCTGTTCTTGGTCGGCGCGGGCACGCACCCTGGCGCGGGCGTCCCTGGAGTGCTGTCGTCCGCGCGCGTGCTAGACGGCCTGGTGCCGGATGCCGCATGAACGAGGTCTCTCCTAGTGATCTAGAGGCGTGCACGCGCATCTTGAGCGCCGGGTCCAAGAGCTTCGCTGCGGCGTCGAAGCTGCTGCCCAAGCGCGTGCGCGCGTCGGCGACGGTCTTGTATTCGTTCTGCCGCGTGGCGGACGACCTCATCGATCTCGATCCGACCGTCACGGACGCAAGCGTCGAGAGGCTGTCACTTCGGCTTGATCGCATTTACTCGCGCAAGCCGGATGATCATCCGATCGACCGCGCGATGTCGGTCGTCGTGTCGCGCGACCGCGTGCCGATCGCGCTGCCGCGAGCGCTGCTGGAAGGTCTGGCGTGGGACGCACGTGAAAGGCGCTATCAGACGTTGGACGAGCTGCACGCGTACGCAGCGCGCGTCGCCGGATCGGTCGGCGCGATGATGACCGTGGTGATGGGCGAGCGAGATCCCGCGGTGCTCGCGCGTGCGTGCGATCTCGGCGTCGCGATGCAGCTCACCAACATCGCGCGAGACATCGGTGAGGACGCGCGGCGTGGTCGCGTCTACTTGCCGCTCGAGTGGCTGCGACACGAGGAGGTGGATGTCCAAGGTTTGTTGAACGATCCGCGTCCAACCCGCGCCGTGCGAGCGCTCACCGCGCGTCTGCTCGACGAAGCGGACGTCCTGTATCGCCGCAGCGACGCCGGGATCGCACGATTGCCCCGCGATTGCAGGGTTTCCATGCGCGCTGCGTGACCGAGTCGTGGTCGTTCTTCCGGATCTCGCGTCCGATCTCCGAGTAGATGCGTCGCGCTGCGCGAATGGAAACCCTGCAATCGCGGGGCAATCGTGCGATCCCGG
>JANYHY010000250.1 GCA_025362165.1 Myxococcales bacterium
ACGCGAGCGCCTCGGGGTGCGACTGGTCGGCGTCGAGCACCTCTTTGTACTTCGCGTAGGCCTCCGGCTTCTTACCTTTGCCAGCGAGCATCTGCGCGGCGTCGAGCACGCCTTGCAGGCGCTCTGGCGGCAGCGCGCTGATGCGTCGGGGGAGGTCGTCGTCCGCGCCGCGCTGGGTGATGGAACCAGCCGTGGGCTCGATGACGCGTCCGCTCGTTTGAGCCGGCGCCCGTTTGGGTTGCTGCGCTGGTTGCTCGAGGACGCCGGCGCGGATCGCCGCCGCGTCCTCCGATCGGCCAGCCGCCTCGTAGCTCGCCGCGAGATACTCGCGCGCGTCACCAGCCATGCTGCCGTTCGGACTCGCGCTCAAGTACCCGTGGTACCGCAGCGGTAGCTCTTCTTCGCGCTGAAGTGTGCGTGCATAATACACATACAGCTGCATCGCGCGCTCGTGCCCCGCGTCGAGGTCGAGCGCAGCTTGCGAGTACGCGAGGCCGTGTTCACCATCGTAGATCTCCGCGAGCTGAACGAGCATCTCCGCGGCGCCCGTGCGCTCGTCTCGGCTAACGTCTTCACCCGCCATCACGCGATCGATGATGCTCGCGGCGTATTCTTGTTGGAGCGAAGGGTCTTGGTCATCGCCCTCACGGGCTCTCTGCAGCGCGCGAGTCGCGCCCACGAGATCTCCGCTGGACTTGCGCGCACCGGCCTCGTCTCGCAACAACGCGACTCGTCGCGCCGGGTCCGCCTCTATCGAGAGCTCCGCCTCGTAGAGCGGGAACGCCTCTTCCCACGCACCGAGCCCTTTGACCAGCTCGCGCGCCGTGAAGATCGCGAACGCGTTTTGCGGATCGAGATCGGCGGCGCGCTTGTAGTGATCGGCGGCCTTGCGCGGCTGCGAGAGCGGTGGCTCGTTCCAGGCGCGACCCAGCTCCTCATGCAGCGCCGCGACGATCTGCCGCAGCTCCGGAGATTGCTGCACCATTGGCGCGAGCGCCTTCGTTCGCCGATCCAGCAGCGCCACGAGTGCCTTGACGTCGCCTTTGTCTCTATAGAGTTGCGCGAGTCTGTCGGCGGCGATCTGCTGCGTCGGATCTTTGTCGATCGCGGTCATCAACACGCGAGCGGCGCGGTGCGCGTCTCCGAGCGCGTTCACCCAGACGTTCGCGGCTTCACTCAGCCAGTGCGCAGCGTACGCGGTGTCGTGCGTCTCGTTCCCGACTCGTTCCAACAAGAGCGCGTACGACTTGGGATCGGTGCCTCCGGCTTGATGCGCGTAGGCAAGCGCCTCCTCGTCGTGCGGGTTCGCGACGAGACGCTCTACGATCGCGTCGACTTCGCTCGGATCCATAGGCGCGGCAACCTACCATCCTTTGAGTTACGCAAGCAAAGCGGAAACCGTCGGTCACTCGATGGTTCCGTAGCGGACGCCGCTCGAGGAAGGTGCGGTGGTGGGTGGCTTGACCGTGGGATGACGAACCAGAGCCGTGCCGTGAGGAGGCGTGACCTTGGCCGTCGCGGAAGGTCGCGGCGCGGAGAGCTCGCTCGTCACTATGCTGGAAGCGGGTGCGATCGTCGCTGTCGGCGGGGCGTTGATGGACGGAGCCGTGGACGACTTGGCGATCTCGGCTGAGCTCGCGGTGGGTTGAGCTGCGCTTCCGCCGCGCGGCCAGACGACGAAGAGGGCGGTCGCGAGTCCGACGATGGCCACGCCGCCAACCGCGAGCAACACCCGAGGGAGCCGTGTCGCAGGTGTCGTGATCGCGGCGATCTCGAGGCTGTCATTGGCGCTCGAACGTGCCCCACTGCTGCTCGCTTGCATGGGCATCGACGGGCGCATACCGCTAGTGACAGCCCGCGAGTTCTCCAGCGCGACGGCGATCTCCTTGGCCATCGCCTCGGCGTTCTCGGGTCGCCCTGAAGGGTCCTTCGAAAGCGCACGCATCACGACTCGCTCGATTTCGGGCGGAACATGCGCGTCTAGGCACACCTCCGAGAACGGCTTGGGCGTCGACTTGATGTGCCGCGCCATCACGATGATCGCGTCGTCATCCGTGAACGGCGGGCGCCCCGCGAGCATGTGATAGAGGATGACACCGAGAGAGTAGAGATCAGTGCGGCCATCCAGCGGCTTGGCTTGCGCTTGCTCCGGAGACATGTACCGCGGCGTTCCGAACACCGTGCCGGCTTGCGTCTCGATCGCGTTCATCTCGATGTTGTCGCCGAGCATCTTCGCGATGCCGAAATCGAGCACCTTCACGGTCTCGGTCTTCCGTCCTTCCGAGGTGATGGTGCGCGCGAAGAAGAGGTTGTCCGGTTTGAGATCGCGGTGAACGATGCCACGCGCGTGCGCCTCGGCGAGCGACAGGAGCGATTGGCGGGCGACCTCCATCGCCGTGTCGATTGGAAGGCGCTTGACGCGAGTGAGGCGCTGTCCGACCGACTCGCCTTCGAGCAGCTCCATCGCCAAGAAGAGCTCCCCGGACTCGCTCTCGCCGAAGTCGAACACGGTCACGGTATGTGGCGAGGTGAGCACGCTGTTGGTGCGAGCTTCCCGCAGGAATCTAGCCTTCGCGGCCTCGTCCAACGCGCGATCACTTCGCAGGATCTTGATCGCCACCTCTCGCCCCATCGGCATCTGCTTGGCGCGATAGACTGTGCCCATCGATCCCGACCCGAGCCGCGCGATGACGATGAAGCGCCCGTCCAGCACGCGGCCGAGCATCGTGTCGCCCGCTGCCTCTGCGTAGTCGCTCGTGCGGATGAGGTGGGTGCCGTCACGCGCACACGTCGTAGGCTGACCGGGCCCCTCATCGGAGCGGCTGCGGCACTTCGGACAGATCATGCCGGGCACCCTGCGAACGGAGGGCGCGGTCTCGTCGGGGTGGTGGCGCTGAGGGAGAGACAAGGTGAGACGGCGACGCCGTCCAAGGATGATCGCTTGGCGAGCGACGTGGTGCAAGCACCGCTTGAGGATTCACTGCAAAGGCAGGACGTTTCTCGGGTCGCACACGATCGACGCGTCGAGGATGGCCTCGCCGTTGATGAGCTTCATGGGGTCACGACCCTCACGCACACGGCGCGCTTCGAGGTGAATGTGCACGAGCTCAGGCGAACCCGAGTCTCCAACTGTGCCGAGCGTTTCCCCCTCGCGCAACACGCGACCCTTCTCGAGCCCAGACGCGGGCGCGTCGAGGTGGCCCCAGACGAGCACGTAGTCGCGCGGACCGTTCGCTTCGCGCAGCGTGTGCAGTGTGATGACCGTGTTGCCGAATAGCGTGCCGACGAAGACGACGCGCGCGTCACCCTCTTGATGATCAAGAGCGATCGTCGCGATGGGCGTGCCCTTCGCGCCAGGCAAGTCCACGCCGCCGTGGCCAACCGCGTGCATCTTCGCGCCGCGTCGCTGGCGCTCGTCCGGCAAGTCGAGATCGTAGCCGCTGATGACATGACGACCATGCGCGAGCCCCGCAGGGATTGGGTAGCGATACGCGTCGTAGTCCGCAGGGCGATCCGGGCGACGCGGAATTTGATCGTAGACGACATAGTGACCCGAGCGGTCGTGATGCGCGTTGGGTTCCGCCTCGCCCGCGCCGAAGTCATCGCCCTCGTCTGCGCGGACGCAGGTGCCTTCGTCCGAGAGCTCGCCGCGCGGGCAGCTCCCTACAGCGAGACCGTTGGAGAGCGCGGGGTTCGCGATTGTCCGCGTGGCTGCGCGACCGCCCGTCGGCGCGCCGATCGCGACGACCAAACACGCGCTCGCCGCCAGCCAAACCGATCGCGAAGCCATCACTGTTGGTGATTGTAACCCACGACGGGCTGTGGCTCTTCCGTTCGAACGGCGATGGCTGGTAAGAACGATCTCATGGCAGTTGGGATCTCTTCGCTCCTCGAGGATCTGTTCGAAGCCGAGCGAGCCGTGCGACGCGCGCAGGCGGAGCTCGCCAAGCAGAAGGCCTCCGAGTTGCTCCCGCTCTTGCGCAAGACCGCGGAGCTCGCGCTCGCACAAGGAGAGGACGCAGACGCAGGGATGAAGCTCGCGCGGTGCGCTGAGCTGCTCGGAGAGATCGACGGCGCAGAGCCAGTGGATCTGCTGATCGATGTGCTCGCGGCGGACGCACCCGAGGCTCGGCTCGCGGCGGGAGAAGCGCTGGAAGAGCGCGCGTTCGCACGCTTCAAGGAGGTCGCGCTCGGCATCGAGCGGGCGCTCACGCGACTGCCGAAGGAAAGCCCAGCGCTCTCCGAGCTGCCGTACATGCTCGCGGAAGTGCCCGAGCCTGGCGTCCTGCCGCTGCTCAATCGATTCTTGGGTCACGCGTCTGCAGACGCCGTCGCGTCGGCGATCGAGGCGCTCGCGCAGCTCGGCGATCCTGGCGCGCGCCAACACCTGCGAGCGCGCATCGACGACAAGCGCACGGTCGACCTTGGAGACGAGGACGCGGAGAGCACCAAGGTGACCATCGGCGAGCTCGCGCGCGAAGCGATATCGCTGCTCGACGAGGTCGCCGCGGCGGAAGGTGAAACGCGGTCGCGCGGCAAGGGTCGTTGATGGCGATCGGTATCGCGAGCGACCTGCCTCCGGTGTCCGTGCCGGTGCTTGGGCGGCTGAACCCGGCGGACGCAGCGATCTGGGAGACCTTCGTCGTGCCTCGCTATCTCTCGTTGTTCGGCGAGCTCGCGCTCGAGGCCATCATCGAGATCGATCAAGCACAGCTCGTCCATGTCGGCTGCCGCACGGGATATCCAGATCGCGGCCTCGCGATGAAGCTCCCACGCGCGACGATCGTCGGCACGGACACCTCACCGCATGCGCTCGCCCTCGCACGTGCGAAGGCCATCACGATGAAGGGCATGGTCGCCGACTACCGGGAGGTGCAAGGTCTTCCGCTCGCGTTGCCGGACTCTGCGTTCTCTCACGCGCTCGCGCTCCACCCTTTCATCGGGCGAGTCGCGCCTGCGCCCTTGGACGGCCGCACCGGCGAGGGACGCGAAGAGAACGCGCGTACGACGCTCTTCGCCGAGATGAAGCGACTGCTGGCGCCCTCGGGCCAGCTGCTCGTCGCCGTGCCCCTGCGCGGTTCGTTCATCGAGATCGCCGATCTCTTGCGTGAGTTCGCGCTCAAGTTCGAGGACGGCGCACTCAACCTGGCGATTGATCGCGCGCTGCTGCTCCGTCCGACTGTGGAGATCTTGAGCTCCGAGCTAGAGGAGCTCGGCTTCTCGGACGTTGACGTGAGCTTGCGCCCCGCGACTCTCGCGTTCCACAGCGGCCGCGACCTCCTCGAGGATCCGGTGACCCGACTCGCGCTACTGCCAGAGTTCCGATCGAACCTCGGAATCGAGGAGCTCGATCGCGCCATGAGCTACGTGCGCGAAGCCATCGACAAGTATTGGAGCGACGGCACCTTCGAGCTCACGATCAACGTGGGCTGTGTGTCTGCGCGGCGCTGATCAGCGGCAGAAGCCGTCGATGCAGATGAGCCCGCCCGCGCAGTTCTTCGCGATCGTCGGATCGCAGTCGGAGCCTAGGTTGGAGGTCGAGCCGCACACGCTGTACTGACCGTTGTTGGTCACGACCTGCTTGCAGACGTTGAACTTGTCGGCGTTCTTGCACTGGGTTCCTGCGTCTGCCGACGAGTCGCACGCGATGTAACAGTTGTGGTGCAAGCAGAGGCTGCCCATCGCGCACGCGTCCTGCTTGCCTTCGGTGGCGCACACGAACTGCGGCTTCTGATCGGGGATGCAGCCGCCGCCGACGCAGATCAACCCGCCCGCGCACGAGTTGTTCGCGCCGCATGGCGCGACGCAGTGCTGCTCGATGCAGACGTTGCCGCCGAGGCATTGACCGTCATTGCTGCAAACATTGGGGTTGCCCGTGCAGACGCCCTTGTTGAGGTCGCAGCTGTAGCCGGTCGGGCAGGGCTTGTTCGAGCTGCAGCCAGGAGTACATGCACCTTGCACGCATTGGTAGCCGTTGCTGCACTGTGTGGCGTCATTGCACTGGTCCGACGGAGCGACGCACGCGCCGTTGAGGCACTTGGCGCCCGCACCGAGCGAGCTGCATGCTGCGTCGTTCGCGCAGCCATTGAATCCAGAGTCTGGCTTGGGAGTGCTATCCTTCACGCACGAAGCGCTGCCGTTGGCGACCTTGCACGAGTAGCCGCTGACGCAGCCGTTGCTCGAGCAATCGCCGGGCTCGCAGAGTCCGTTCGAGGCACACGTCTGCCCAGACGCGCAGTCCGTTGGAGCCGCGCAAGTTCCGCCGGGTGGGGCGACACAGCTGCCTGAGGCGATGTCGCAGCTGCTGCCGTTGGGGCAGTCGGTGTTTTTCTCGCACGCGCTCTGGCCGTTGTCCGTGTAGATCGGACACCCCCCAAGCAGG
>JANYHY010000084.1 GCA_025362165.1 Myxococcales bacterium
CAAGGCGAAGACGTACCTGTGGCCGAGCGAGTTTCAGACGTTGGTTGCGAGCGAACGCGTCCCGCTGCGCTGGCGTCGTCTGTTCGCTCTCGCGGTCTATACCTTTGCGCGTGCGGGCGAGCTCGCGGCGCTCGACTGGGCCGACGTCGACCTTGAACACGGGATCATGCACATTCACCGCGCGGTCGACGGCGTGCGCGATCGCAAGTTCCTAAAGCCGACCAAGAGCAACGCCGCTCGGCGCGTTCCCGTTGAAGGCGAGCTACTGCCCCTACTTCGCACGATGCATCGCGAGGCGAAGGGCAAGGGACGCGTCTTCTGCATGCCCTCGGTTGGGGTGCTCTCGCGCAAACTCCACGTGTACCTGTCTCGTGCGGATGTGATGCGTGCAGACCTCCACACGAGCGACGCCACGCGCAAGGCGATCACGTTCCATGACCTGCGCGCGACGGGGATCACTTGGTGTGCCGTCCGCGGAGACGACGCGCTCAAGATCATGCAGCGCGCAGGACACGGCAGCTTCGAGACGATGCAAATCTATCTTCGCGAAGCCGAGAACCTCACGTGTGGCTTCGGCGTGGTGTTCCCACCGTTGCCCAAGTCGCTACTTGAGCGCCAGCAATCGACACGTGGAGTTTCGGCTAGAGTTTCGGCCTTTCGGCGTCGTCACGATCACGGCATGCCCGTAAACACGCTGCTTCAAGTGGAGTCGAGGGGGATCGAACCCCTGACCTCATCCATGCCATGGATGCGCTCTCCCAGCTGAGCTACGACCCCAAAGGTGGAGCGTCGTCTACCGCGAGTAAGACGCCTTGTCCAGCGCAACCCTGACCAACCGCAGACGTGCACCGATGGCTCGACTGAATGGACACGTCGTGGACGTCCTGGGACACCTGCGGCGATCGGCTCGCTCGCGAATACAGCGACTCGAACGCTGGCACGCGCGCTGCTCTCGTGAGGGGCATGCGGCTGGACGAGCCGACCTCGGTCGATAGAATGACCTCCGTGACCGCGATTCGACACGTCCGCGCCGTACGTCCCGTCGACTTCCCGTCGGCGTCCGCGGAGTGGGATTTGCCGGAGTCGAAGCGTCATCACATGCTGTGCGAGCTGCTTCATCAGCTCCTCGCGCACGCGATCCAGCGACGGCACTCCATTGGCGCGGACCAGTTCGTCTATTACGACGCGAGCAACCGACGCCGATGTCTGGCGCCCGACGCGTTCGTCAAGCTGGACGTGCCCGACACCGTGTTCGACTCTTGGAAGACCTGGGAGCACGGCGCCCCCGAGCTGTGCGTCGAGATCCTCAGCCCAAGCGACACGGTCGAGAAGCTCACGTTCACGGAAAAGCTTCGTCGCTACCGCGCACTTGGTGTGCGCGAGCTCGTCGCGTTCGACATCGACGCGCCCGTTGGCGAGCGTCTACGTGTGTGGGATCGTATCGAAGGTGATCTCGTCGAGCGTGTCGTCGAGGACGAGACGACGACGTGCCTCACGCTCTCCGCACATTGGGTGCTCGCCGCCGGCGGCCCTGATCTCCCGGTCGCGCTCCGCCTCGCATCGCCGGGCTTGTGGCTCACCGAAGCCGAGGCCGAGCGTCAAGCGAAGGAGGCCGCTGAACGTGAGGTCGCCCGCCTGCGCGACCTGATCGAAAAACGCTAGCGTCACGGCAACCCGGATTCGCGCAGCACTTGCGGTGAACGCGCTCTCGCGTTTCAGAGCGTGTCGACCTTCAGGACGTTGCCCGACTCATCGAGCACGTCCACTTCGACGGACTTTGCGCCACGCAGTGACGCCGAGCCCCATGTCTTCCAGCCCGGTGAGAGGCCGACGTCGAGTGATTGACGAGTCACCTCTTTGCCGTCCAGCTTCCAGACGAGCGTGATGTGCGTCGGGGCTTTGGTGTTCTTCACCTCGACCCAATAGGTAGCGACGTGATCGCGCGAGAGATCGATCGCGTTGACCGGCTTGCTCGACTCGACCTTGTCTGTGAACTGCGACTTGACGACAGCGACCTCACCCGTCTCCTGCGCGAGCGCCGAAGTGGTGAGCGAGAC
>JANYHY010000277.1 GCA_025362165.1 Myxococcales bacterium
GTCTGCCGTGTTGATCGTCACTGCTGTCGCGTGGGCTTGTGCCACGAGCACGGCGTTGCCACCTGACGCGCCGAGCTGCTCTGCGACCGAGACGCTATGCGGAGCAGACCTGTGCGCGAACCTTCAGACGAACACGGCGCACTGCGGAGCGTGCACGCTGGCGTGCAAGACGGGCGAAGTATGCGACAAGGGCAAGTGCGCCAAGAGCTGCGGCACCACGCTGACGGCATGTAGCGGCGGTTGCGTAGACAAGCTGAACGACCCGAAGAACTGCGGCAACTGCGGCGTGCAATGCAAGAGCGGCAACGTGTGCTTCCAAGGCGCGTGCGTCTCTTCGTGCGGCAAAGACGGCACGCTGTGTCCGGGTCAAGGCGACGCAGGCAACGCTTACTGCGCGAACACGGCGAGCGACACGGTCAACTGCGGAGCGTGCAACAAGAAGTGCGCGGCGGCGCAAGCGTGCCTCGCGGGCAAGTGCGTGGACAACTGCGGAATGGGCAGCACGCTCTGCCAAGACCAAGACGGCGGAGCTCCTTATTGTGCAATCACGGACACTGACAACGCGAACTGCGGAATGTGCGGCAACCCGTGCACCGCGGGACAAGTCTGCAGCATGGGCATGTGCGGCACCAACTGCGGCGGAATGGAGACGCTTTGCGCAGGCACGGACGCCGGCATCAGCGACGGCGGCGCGCCGTTCTGCGCGAAGACGGACACGGACAACGCCAACTGCGGCGGCTGCTTGATGGCGTGCGCGCAAGGTCAACAGTGCGTGATGAGCAAATGCCAAACGGCTTGTGCGCCCGGACTTTCCGCGTGCGGCAATCAATGCATCGACACTGCGGCGGACCGTGACAACTGCGGCGGCTGCGGAAAGCCGTGTCCGCAAAACTCCACCAAGTGCGTCGCGAGCGTGTGCCAATGAAGCGTATCGAGCTGTCTTGGATCGCCAAAGCGGTCATCGTCGCGGGCACCGTCATCGGGCTCGCGGTCGTGGGCTGCGCGAGCACTCCTGGGCAGACGCCTCAAACCTGCGACGCGGGCGAGACGTTGTGCGGCAAAGAGTGCATCGACACCGTGAGCGATCCAGCCAACTGCGGCGCGTGCGGAACGGCGTGCAAACCCGGTGAAGTGTGCGGAGTGAGCGTGTGCTCGCTCACGTGCGGCGTGGGCTCGACGATGTGCGGCGCTTCGTGCTTGGACACCAACGTCGACGCGAAGAACTGCGGCGGCTGCGGCCAAGCGTGCAGCGCGGGTCAGATTTGCGCGGCCGGAAAATGCGCGGCTCAGTGTCCTGTCAATCAGGCGCTCTGCATCGGTGACGGCGGCGCGATCAGCTGCATCAACCCCGCGACCGACACGACCAACTGCGGCGGCTGCGGAAACGTGTGCGCAGCGGGCAAGGTCTGCTCCGCGGGCGCATGCGGAGACACTTGCGGGGTCAACGAACAGCTCTGCAAGGCGATGAACAACGCGCCTTACTGCTCGGCGGTCCAGACCGACAACAACAACTGCGGCACTTGCGGCAACGTATGCAGCGCTGGGCAGACGTGCGTCGGCGGCAAGTGCACTGGCAACTGCGGCTTGAACGAGACGCTGTGTCCAGGCGGAGATGGCGGCGTCGGCTACTGCGCGAAGACCGACACCGATCAAGCCAACTGCGGCGCGTGCGGCACTATCTGCAACAACGGCAACGGCGAGATCTGCGTCAATGGCAAATGCCAATTGCAGTGCGGCCAGGGCCTCACTCAGTGCGGCAAAGAGTGCGTCGACATCAGCAACAACCGGGACAACTGCGGCGCGTGCAATGCGCCGTGTCCTGGCGGCAAATCGTGTTTCAACAAGATGTGCACGGTCCAAGTGATCGTCACCGCGCTCGTGTGCGGCGCGCCGTCCACTCCGGCTTGGAGCACTGACGTACAAACGAAGCTGATGGCCACTGGGGCCTTCTCCAAAGTGGACGTCATGGCATGCAACACGACGACGCCTACGCTCAATCAATTGCAGGCTTATCAATCAGTATTGGCGTTCTCGGACACTAGCTTTCAAAACGCGGCCACGCTCGGCGACAACCTCGCGGACTACGTCGCAGGTGGCGGCTACGCGGTCGTCGCGGTGTTCGCGAACGCGAGCGTCGCGCTTGGCGGCAAGTGGATCTCTCAGGGCTACAACCTGATCCAAGCGAGCGGACAGTCGCAGCCTTCGGAGTCGCTCGCGCTCAACATCCTCGACAACTCGAGCCCGCTCGTCATCAACGTGAAGACGCTCACCGCGACCTCCGGCTTCAAGAGCTCAGGCGGGGCGGTGAACGGCGGCGTCGTCGTGGCGCAGTGGGGCAGCGGGGCGCCGCTGATCGTGCGCGGCGTCAAGAACGGCCGCAATCGCGCCGAGATCAACCTCTACCCGCCTTCGAGCACCGTGCGTAACGACTTTTGGGCGGGCGATGGCGCGATCATCATGAAGAACGCGCTCATCTATCGATGACAATCGGCGCTGACAGTCAAAACCTCGTCGCCAACGCGGAGCAGACCGAACGTGTCTGGGGCGCCGTACTGGCCGAAGTGGATGACCGAGTCGCGCTTGCGAAATGTCGAGAGCGTCGCCAATGGCTCTTTGCCTTTGGTCGGCGAGTCCGACTCTGGATCGATCGTCGTCACGACGCAGCGCTCACACGGCTTGAGCACGCGGATCGAGACTTCGCCGATTCGCATGGTCTTCCACTCGTCTTCTGCAAAAGCGCTCGTGCCACTCACGACGAGGTTGGGGCGGAAGCGCCGCATGACGACGGGCTCGTCCAGCCGCGCATTGAGATCACCGAGCGAAGCCAGTGTCATCACCAAGACTGGACCTGCGTCCGCAAAGCTCACGATGTCCCCCGGTTTGCCATAAGCGGGATTGACCGCGCGCTCCGTGGTGTCTGGCATGTAGACGAGATCGAGCGCGACACCGAGCTCGTCGCGCAGCCAAGCGCGCGCTGGCTCGTACACGATGGCGCTCATCAAGGATGACCACACGGTCACGCTCAGCGTCTCTCCTGCGTCGAGCGCTCGCGGGAGCTCGAGATCGGTCTTGCCGCGCAAATGCAGGACTTCGCCGTCGAACGCCGTCGAGATACGCGTCAGCTGGGGAAAGTCGCGCTGCGTGACGAACCTGCCGCGCTCGTCGACCAACATCCAACGGCGATCACCGTCGAGCCCACGCGCACCGACTCGCCACGCGCTGACGTCGATCCCGCGGAGCGACTTGACCGGATAAACGGTTATCGATTGAAGGATAGCCAAGGGGCCAAAGACGTTATCAGCTTCATAGGCATTTGGTTGCGTTGGGGGTGGTGCATACGCCTGCGGTGCCTGTGCTCGCGGAGGGCACGCATCTAGAGGGCGCGAGGCACGGCGGGCCTTTGGTGACATCGCTGTCGCACGCGGCGCCGTCTGCGGCTGGTGAGACGCACTTGCCGGTGAGGTCGGTGGCGGCCACCTTGATGCAAGCAGCGCCAGCGTGGCACTCCGTGAAACCGGTAATGGGATTGAGGCCGACGATGCCGCACGTCGCGCCGGGCTCGACGAGCGTGATGGCTTGGCACGTCCCGACTGAGCTGCCTTTGGCGGTGGGGATGCAGGCGAGGCCGAGCGCGCCTGCGCAGTTGGCTATGGTCTTGCGAAGGGCATCGCACGCTGCGCCCACGGTCGTCGCGGTCGGCGCACACTTGCCCATCGTCTTGTTCGCCTCGTCATCGCCGACACACGCGAGCCCCGCTGCGCAAGGAGACGTACCGGAGAGACAAGCCCCGCCGGATTGAGCGAACGCCGCACACGTGCCCGCGGTAGCGCCGTTGGGGATCGCGCACGCGAGATCGCGCCCGCAGTCAATGACCGACAGGCATGCGGCTCCAGCGATCGGCAACGCGGCGCACGTTCCGCAAACCTGGTTCTGAGTAATTGCGCAGTGGCTGCTAGTGCATTGTCCAGAGGCGCCGCAAGCCGAGCCGTTCGCGAGCGCGCCGTTCGGCGGAACGCAGTCGCCGCTCGGGTTGCCGTCCAAGAAGTCCGTGCATGAAACTCCAGAGTACTGAGACACGCAGCTCTCGATCCTCGCTGGCGTCTGCGCCGTGCCTTTCGCGCTCAACGCGGACACGCACGGCTGAAGGAGGCGCGACTCACAAGTCGCTTCATCTCCGTAGACAACCTTGTTGAGGAAGCTCCCTTGCGAGCAGCTATCGCGCTTGTTGCACTGAGCCTTCGCCTGGTCGGAGCACGCCGCGTTGATCGCAGCGGTGTTGGGCCCTGCGGGCGCGGACGATGAGCTACACGCGATAGCTACACTGATCAACAATAGAGGGGCAATGAGGCGCATCAATGCAGTAGAGCGCAATACGGAATAGTCGCCAGAGGTCTTGATAGGGTCCTGAACTGAAAACGTTCACCCTGATCGGGGTCGCCACCGCAAGCCAGTCTCGCAGTCCACGTGGCGGACGGCGACGCCGTCTTTGCCTATTTCGATGACGCCGAAGACGATGGGCAACTGAAACCTTCGCGGGCCCACGGATCCGGGATTGAAGACTGTGACTCCGCGATCGTGAGTGGCGAAGGGCACGTGCGAGTGACCGCAAACCACGAGTGTCGCGTCTTCCGACTTGGCGCGCCTCAAGACATCTGCGCGGAGCTTGGGTCCGTTGACCGCGATGTGTGTGAGCAACAAGCGCAAGAGGGTGTGCTCTCCGCTCGAGATCGTGATGGTGACGAAGTCGGGCAGGTCGGGCGCGCGGCCGTCGATGTTGCCGCGCACGGCCGTGACGGGTGCGTGCTTGGCAAGTCTCGAAAGCACGGAGAGCGCGCCGATGTCGCCCGCATGCAGCACGCGATGTGGCG
>JANYHY010000294.1 GCA_025362165.1 Myxococcales bacterium
GAAGAGCTCGACGTCTCTGGTGATCGCTCGGATGTTGTCTTGATCGAGGTCATGCCAGAGCACGGCTGCTTGGGCAGTGCTGTTGTTGGGTCGCAGCGCGAGCGCCCTCTTGAAGGCGACGATCGACCCGGGCTCATCGCCGAGCTCGGAGGCCACCTCCGCGCGCAGCATCCAGTACTCCTCACGACGCTCGAAGCTGGCGGCATCTGCTTGTGAGAGCACGAGCGTCTTCTTGGCGCCCTCCCAGTCGCGCCGCTCGGCTTGGATGTTCGCGGCGAACAGGAGCGTCGTCGGCTCTTTGCTCTGCGCGTACTCCGCGAGCGCCACGGTGATGGCCTCCTCGTCGAAGCCCTCGTCCTTGGCGAGGTTCATCAGGCGCGTGCCTACGTTCGGAGTCGTCGGCTCCTTGCTCCAGACCTTGCGGTACGCTTGGAGCGCGAGCGGTTGATCCTCGAGCAGCCACGCGAGCGTGCCGAAATCGATCCAGAAATCCGTCGCGTCGTCCGCCGTACCGGGGGCGTGCGCTTTGAGGACCGCGAACGCTGCCTCGGTCTTTCCGGCGCGTGCGAGGTCTCGCGCGTAGCTCGTGATCTGCGGGATCGTCAGCGCGAAGGGATCTACGACGCTGTCGAGCGTCGCCCATATCGACGCTGCGTCCGCGGATCGCCCATCGCGTTCGTAGAGTTGCGCGAGCATCTCGCGAGCGGTCTTGTCCTTTGGCGATCTCTCGAGTCGCTTCTTCAGCAGCTCGATCGCGCGGTCCGGATCGCCGAGGTTCTCGTAGGCATCCACGGCCTCCGCGACTTCCTCGTCCGTCGCGTTCTTCGCGCTGCCCCGCGCGGCGACGAGCATCGCGATCGTGCGATCGTCGTTGAGCATGCGCGCCAAGCGCAGCGCGTTGCTGAAGGCGCTCGAGCCCTGACGGGAGCTCTGGTGTACGGCGGCGCGCTGCTCGGGTCGAACTGCGTCGTCCGCGCGCGACGTCGAAGAGAGCGCGACGCTGAAGGCAACCCCAACGATGAAGGCACGCCTCATCGCGGACCCGAGTAGCCGTGATCCAACAGCCAGAGCCAGTCGTCGAGCGCCATCTCGGGCTTGCCGGACCACTCGGCGACGTGCGCCTCGAGCTCACGCAGCTTGGCGTCATCAGGGTGCCGCTCGCGGAGCTTCGAGATCAGAGGAAGGGCCGCTGCCGGGTCTCCCGCAGCGAGCTCACGGGTGGCTTGACCCAACATCAGCTCGCCGTTCTCCGGATCCGTCGCGAGGAGCGTCCGACCCAGATCACGCGCGAGCAGCACGCGGTTCGCCGCTGAAGCGAGCGTGACCGCGCGAGCGAGCACTCCCAAGTCACCCGGCGCGGCCTTCGAGAAAGAGATCGCGAGATCGCACGCCTCCCCAGCTCTGTTGTCTGCCAAGAGCGCGTCCAGCGCGAGCATGCGATCTTGTCGCGCGAGCTCCGGGCTCCGCTCGTTCTCCGCCGCGCGCTTGTACGCGTTCGCCGCGCCCACGCCGTCACCGCCTGCGCGCAGCCATTTTCCAGCCGCAGCGAGGTATTCGCTCCTGTGCGATTGGTCGGACTCCGCCGCGCGCGAATAATACTTTGCGGCGAGGAGCGGCTCGTCGAGCTCCACTGCGAGGCCCGCGAAGTGGACGAGCTCGTCTTTGTTCTCCGGGAGCTCCGCCATCTTCGCTAGCTCGTCCGCCACCGAGTGAAAAGCGATGGCGCGGCCAGGGTCGCCTTCGGGGATGGCTCGAGCGCGAGCGAGCAACAGCTCGAAGCGCAGGTCGCGAGCGTCCGCGCCGAGCACCGCATCGTCGAGCACGGGGTCCACGGCGAGGAGCGCGTCGTCGAAGCGCCCGAGCGCTTGCAGGTGTCGCGCGTAGAGCAAATGCAGGTGCATGTCCTGCGGGTCTGCGCGCGTGAGCACATGGAGGTACGCGATCGAATAAGCGTTGGGAGATTCATCGTCCGCGAACTCCGCATACTGCTGGCGCGTCGGGAAAACAGCCGCCAAACCTGCGCCGAGCACGAACGCAAACTCTACGAGCAAGCGCGCACCTGCCAGTGACGGCCTCTCGCGCTTGCGCCGAGCCGGCTTGCTCGCGACGACCTCAGCGGCAGTCAAGCGTGGCCTCACCAGTGTCGGTCACGGTGGACTTGAAGGTCATGGTGGTGCCCGCGCGCACGCCGAGGACGGTGCCGTTCGTCGTCACGAGCCTGCACCCAACTGCGCTGGTGACGCCGCCGATGACGAGCGTGAGGGGAACACGTCCGGAGACGCGCAGCGACGCGCCGTGATCATTGGGAGCGAACGACACGATCGCGCCGTTCGCTTGCTCGATGAACGGACGAGAGGGCGCGCTCGGCGAGAGCGCAAGGACCGCAGAGTCTCCTGTCACGTGCACCCATCGGCCGTTGGTCTGATCGCGAACGCCCGCGATATTGCGGCTCGAGGCCATGTCCGGCCACCCAAGCGAAGCGTCGAGCCGCACTGTGTGGAGATCACCCATGTTGCCAAGCTCCCACCCACCATCGAGCCTTCGCGCGATCGTCGCGCTCCGAAAGCTCAGCACTTTGCTCGCATACTCACTCAAGTAGAGCGGAGTCGTCTCCTGCTTCATTGCCCAGTCGTAGACCTGCAAGAGCGCCGCGAGCGCCGACGTCTTGGACGCAGAGTAGAAGTGATAATAGAGAGTGATAGTGCTCAATCGCCGCGGCGACTCATTGAGCAAGAACGTGTCGATGGCGCGCCGATAACCGTAAAACGGTCCGCGCCAATCGTTGGTGTAGACGTTCTCGTTCTCCACCGGCGCGAACACCTGATAGGTGGACTCACGCGGGATGCCCAGCGCCGATGCGAGCGTCATGCTCGGTGTGTCGTTGGTGCGCGTGGCGCCACCACCGTTCACGTTCAATAGTCCGATATCGCCAGCGGCTTTGACCGCGGTCGCGCTGGGCAAGCAGTCGCCCGTCCACTGCACCACTTTGACCCTCTTACCCGGAGGCGCGAGCGTGTTGATGTAGTCGGTGGAGCCGCTGATCTCGCGCGTGAGATTGTATTGATAGTTGGGTATCGGCAAGAACGGCAGCGGGGGGCCGCGCAATCCTGCCTCCGCTTCTTGCCAATCGAACGGGTGGCTATAAAGGTGAGTGCCGATCTCCACGTTCGGTAATGCGAATATCTCTCTGGCGATTGACTCCAGCTTTGGAGAGTCTTGTGGATAGAGCCCCTTGGGGCCGACCTCACCCTCGATGATCGAGACCGTGTGCGGGATGGGATATTTCTTGAGCGCTTCATCCAGGATGACCTGCCCGCAGAATGGGCTCCCGCGCCTCTCCGCGCGGCTGACGAACGCGTCTCCGTCGATGTGCACTGTGAGGATGCGTCTGCCGGACTCCGTCGTGACATCCGGCGCAGGGATCGCGGGCAGGGCGAGCGCGTCCTTCAAGAAGCGGAACGGATCGAGGATCCATCGCCGGCTCTGCTCGAGCCCCTCCTCGATCATGTAAGGCGAGAACACCGCGCCTCCCCACGCCGCGAGGATCGCGCCATCCCAAGCGCGTCCAGCGCCGTCCGTGAGGTGCAACAGGCTCTGCGTGCTCGATGCGCCCACGGTGATGGGCGGTCGCTCGCGTAGGTGCGCGCGCAGGGGTGCTTCGAATCCGAAGTATGGAGTGCTCGTCGCGATCGTCATCGGCTCCGTCGCCTCGAGAGGTGCAGCCTTCACGCCGAGCCGCGCGAGGAACCCGGGATCAGGCTCGAAGCCGAACCCCTCGATGAACGCCACGCGGATCCCGCGCGACATCTGCAGCTTGATCCACCGCTCGTAGGCAGGCTCGTCGTCCACGCCCTCTGGGAGGAACGCGACGATCCCCGCTACTTGATTGACGAGATCGTCAGTCGGCAGGGGACTGCGCACATCGATGTAGTCAATCGCATATCCATAATACTCGAGTATCGGCCCGATGAGCGTGACGGAGTCATGCAGCGCGAACGCGACCGTTGGGGTGCTCTTGTAGAGCACAGCGACGTGGCGAGGCACGATCTCGACGCTTCCGACGCCTACCTCGTCCAGCTGGGGCACCGTCACCCATGGCTCGAAGCCTGCGGCTAGGATCTTCTTGGCCGCCTCGCGACGCGCGTCCGGCATCGTCGGCGGCACATAGTCGATGATGTTAATCGGTAATCCATACTTGGTATGGGCTTCGTTGAGCCGCGCGAGCAATGCGCTGCTGGATTGCGCATCGACGGGGTCGTACTGGAGCCCGCTCGAGTCCGCGGTGCGAAAGAGAGATTCGGCGACGAGCGCGTCTATCTGGGTCTTCTGTAGCTTCGGCAGCACGTCGAAGCCGCGGTTGAACAGGATCTTCGCGTCTGGATGGCGATCACGGAGCGACTGCGTGATGAGGGCGAGGCCCTCGGCGTAGTGATCGCGCTGCGCCGGGTCGGTCGTGACCCGCTCGTAGCTGTCCATGGTGTCGAAGAAGAAGCCGCGAAACCCCTTTTGCCAGATCGGCTCGAACACGTGATCGACGAGAAACGCGCGCCACTCGGGCTTTCGCGTATCCATGATGTCGGTGCCCCACGCGGGGTTCGCACCGGCGATGAGTCCCGCGGGGACGTCCTTTCGCCACGCGCGGCTGCGATTGACCTCGCCCACGCTCACATACGCGATCGGCATCGCGCGCGGCGAGCTTGGTGCTTTGTCGAAGTGATCTGGATCGACCACCACGCGATCGAAGTGGGCGAACAACGAAGGCGGAGGGTGGGGGCCGTAAAAGAACGCGGTCGAGACGTTCGGGCGCGCCGGATCCGCGAGAGCTCCTTCGGTCACGAGCATCATCGCGACGCCCAGCGCCGCCAACGTTCTTGCGATCGAGAGACCCATTTTTGCGAGCGTAAGATAGGGTTGGTGGCCGTGGCAGCGCAACACGTAAGGCTCTCGTTGTTGATGGCGCTCGCCTGGTGTGGGGCGTGCCGTCCATGTTCGGGCGTTTCACCCACGCAACCGCCCGGGCCAGACAGCGTGGTCGCCGATGCGGCCATCACGGTGGACGCGCCACTGTCCACCACGCCTCTGTCCACCGACGCATCGTCCACGACGACGCTTGGCCCCGGATTCCCAACGACGGGTCCGTGGGCCTCCTTTTATGGCGAAGCGGAGAAGATGGGTGACTTATCAAAGGTCGCCGAGACGTTCCGCGTGCTGGACGTGGACGCTGACCCACAAGATGACGGAGAAGGAAACTTCACGGACGCGGAGCTCGCCGTGCTGCGGGGTGGGGGCAAGAACAAGGTGCTCTCCTACCTGAACTTGGGCTCGTGCGAGACGTTCCGCACCTATTGGTCAAAGGCACCTTCGCCACTCAAACCCTGCAAGCAGCTCAAACAACTAGGGGGCTATGAGGGATATCCAGACGAGATATGGATGGACCTTGGAGACCCGGATTACCAAGCCTTGATGGTGGAGCACGTCGCCGCGCGCATCGCGGCGCGCAAGGTGGACGGCTTTTACTTGGACAACCTGGAGCTCGTCGAGCACACCGCGCGAGACAAGAACGGGCCGTGCAGCGCGTCGTGCAGACAGGGCGGCTTGGATCTCGTGCGCAAGTTGAGAGAGCGATATCCCGATTTGCTCTTGGTGATGCAGAACGCCACGAGCGACGTCACACGCACCGGTACGACCGGCGGCAAGCCGTTCCCCTCCATGCTCGACGGCATCGCACACGAAGAGGTCTTCGCGCCCGAGCCCGACGGCACCGCGGAGAAGGAGCTGCTCGCGTGGCAGGCTATGGGCCTGAAATCCGGGAGCGGCAGACCATTCTGGATCGCCGCGCTCGACTATGTGGGCTCGTGCAAGAACAAAGACAAAGCCGACCAAGCGTTCACCAAGAGCCAATCACGCGGTTTTTCCCACTATGCAAGCGACGCCTCCAGCGGACAAAAAACAATATGTTATTGGCGCCGATAATGATGAGTGTTTTAGATATAAATATCGAGTCTTCGATATGACTCGTGGCAAATATATATGGGTCGCCTTCATCGTCGCTGGGCTCTCTTGCCGAGAGCCTACTGAAATCGTGGTGCGCGTCTCTACTGACGTTCCTTGCAAGAACATGAACGGCTCGGCTGTGACGGTTGGGGCGCTCGGCGCGATCGACACGCGACCCCCCACCTCCGTGACGACGTTCTGCGACGCAGACACTGGGAGCATGGGCTCGATCGTCGTCGTCCCTTCGCACGGGAGCGACGACACCGTGGCGATTCGTGTGGCAGCAGGCGTGGGGGCGGATCCCGCCAAGTGCGTCGGTCCCAACTACCCATCGTCGTGCATCGTGGCTCGCCGCGCGCTCCGTTACTTGCCGCATCAATCGATCGATTTGCCGGTACGCCTCTCACTATCGTGCGAAGGCGTCGCGTGCCCTGGG
>JANYHY010000318.1 GCA_025362165.1 Myxococcales bacterium
CGCGGATCAGCGCGGTAGCGCTTGCGGACCAGGTCGTAGCGAGCCGCCGCAGTGCGCACGTCGCCGTTGAGCCTCGCGTCGTTCGCGGATTCGAGGAGCTCTTTGGCCGAAGGCGCCTGGACTGAGCTCGGTGTGGCGTGCGTGGCGGCTGGTGCGATCTCGATAGCCGCGTCGAGAGTGAGAGTCTCCGCCGTAGCGCTTGCGGACGTGGTCACACTAGTCCACGACTCGCCGGCGCCGAGCGAGCGGACGGAGTTCCCGCCGCTATCGCGCACCTCGACGCGCCCTTCGTCCACCGCGACCGACACGGAGGTCACGCTGCGGGACACGTGAAAGCGCGTCCCGACATCGACGACATCGTATGCACCGACGTGCACGATGAACGTGCGCGAAGGATCGTGCCGAACGGTGAACGACGCCTCGCCGGAACGAAGCGTCACCTCGACGATCGTGGAGTCGGCGCGATCTAGCCTCAGGTCGCTCCCCTCGAGCAACAGCACCTGCGAGCCGTCTGGGAGGGTCATGGTGCCAGGGCGTTCGACTGCGTTGCTCGCGACCGCGTTCATCGGAACCGCAACGGGCGATCGCCGCAACCACACGGCGAGCAGGACAAACGTCGCAGCCACGAGCCCCAGCAAGACCCACCGGGTTGCTGGCCTCGAAGGGCGAGTCCCCTTCACTTGGATCCAGAGCCGATTGACGCGCGGCACGTCCACCGAAGCACGCACGTACGTCGCAAGCCGGCGGGGGGGAGGCAGGCTCATCGCGCCCTCCTACTCTGGGCGAGAGCGACCTCGAGGCGGGCGTCGGCCTCGATGACGCGGCGCTTGACGGTGGAAAGCGAAGCGTCCGTCTGCTCGGCGATCTCTTCGTTGGTACAGCCCTCCACGCGCCGAAGCACGAGCGCGATCCTGAGTGGCGCAGGAAGCTCTTCGAGGATGGTGTAGACAGCGCGTAGCTCGGCATGAACGTCAGGGGGCGCGTTGGACGAGACGAGCTGCTCCACGTCGAGCGGGGCCGCCTGACGACCCAGTCCGAGCCGTCGGAGGAGGATTCGGCGGCGGATCATTTTGTGCGCGGTCCTCACGACGATGGCCCTGAGCCAGCCCGCGATAGCGTCCGCCTCCTGGAGTCGTGCGAGAGCTTTGAACGCCTGAAGAAACGCTTCCTGCGCCAGGTCTTCTGCTTCGTCGTCCCGGCCGAGCAGCCTCAGGCTGAGGCCAAGTACCATCGGCGCGTAGCGGCGAAAGAGCGCCTCGGACGCCCACGACGCGCCCTCCCTAGCGGCGACGACGAGAGCTGCGTCCGAAGGCTCGCTCGGCCGTTGAATGCGCGCTTCGCGGGGGCCCACGATTTCAGAGTACCGCGAGTCGCTCCAGATGGCTCACACGCCCGGCGGTTCATCGCCAACGCCCCACTCCGCGGCGCGCTTGTACACACGCGCGTTTGCGGCGACTCGTGTCTTGAAGCTCTCGCGAAACGACGGGTTGTTGATGCGCGCGATGCGTCCGGCGAGGCGCTCCAGCTCCGTGGCGATCGCGGCCTTCGCGTCGTCGACACGACCTGATGTGAAGAGCGCGTCTGCGTACACGACGCGCACGTACGACTCGGTGTCCTCGACTCCGCCAAGCTCCTCGAGCTGCTTGTGCGCCGCCGTGGCGTTGACGAGCACTCGAGCGCGGAGATCTCGCGCGTGAGACGCATCATCGCGTCTCGCTCGACCGTGTGCACCACCTTGATCGCCACCAGCTCTCCGCTCGCCTCGTCCAGCGCGCGGTAGACCGTGCCCATCCCACCAGAGCCGATGGCCTCGCCGATCCGAAAGCGGTCGGCGATCAACTCGGGTGACATACGACCGTATTGTACCTCGAACGGGCCGTGGTATGCCGCGACGCATGTCGACCATCACGATCTCCGAGCTCTCCTCGCACCTCGGGCAAGAGGTCACGCTCCGTGGGTGGCTGCACAACAAGCGCTCGAGCGGCAAGCTGCACTTCCTCGAGGTGCGCGACGGCTCCGGCACAGTGCAGTGCGTGGTCTTCAAGGGCGATGTGGACGAAGAGACCTTCACGCGCGCCGATCACATCCAGGCAGAGTCGTCCGTCGAGATCACCGGCGTCGTCAAAGAGCACGGCAAGATCAAGGGCACGTTCGAGATCGGAGTCTCGGGCTGCAAGCTCCTCGCGAGCGTGTCGCAGGAGTATCCGCTCAGCGCCAAGAAGCTTGCAGGCGACGTGTTCGGGACCGATTTTTTGATGGACCATCGCCACCTCTGGCTGCGCGCGCCGCGACAGGCCGCCATCCTCAAGGTGCGGCACACGATCATCAAGGCGGTGCGCGACTTCTTCGACGGACGCGGCTTCACGCTCGTGGACGCGCCCATCTTCACGCCCAACGCGTGCGAAGGGACGAGCAACCTCTTCGAGACGGACTACCACGGCGAGCCCGCGTACCTCACGCAGTCAGGGCAGCTCTACATGGAGGCCGCTGCCGCAGCCGTTGGCAAGGCGTACTGTTTCGGACCGACGTTTCGCGCGGAGAAGTCCAAGACGCGACGACACCTCGCCGAGTTCTGGATGGTCGAGCCCGAGGTCGCGTTCATGGATCTCGAAGGAGACATGAAGCTCGCGGAGGACTTCCTCTCGTTCGTCGTCACGCGCGCCCTCGAGACGCGCAAAGAGGAGCTCAAGGTGCTCGAGCGCGACACGAGCAAACTGGAGAAGGTGACCTCACCCTTCCCTCGCATCACCTACGCAAATGCGATCGACATCCTCCAGAAGAACGGTCACCCAGAAGCGAAGGTCGGCGACGACTTCGGCGGCGACGAAGAGACCGTGATCTCCAACCAGTTCGATCGACCAGTCATCGTCCACCGCTACCCGATGAGCCTCAAGGCGTTCTACTTCAAGCGCAACGACGCGAACGAGGAGCTCGCGCTCAACATGGACGTTCTAGCGCCGGAGGGTTACGGCGAGATCATCGGCGGCGGGCAGCGTGAGGACGATTTCGATACGCTCGTCAAAGCGATCGAGCACCACAAGCTGCCGCGCGAGGCCTTCGAGTGGTACCTCGATCTGCGTCGCTACGGGACGTTCCCGCACGCGGGCTTCGGACTCGGCATAGAGCGCACAGTGGCTTGGATCTGCGGGCTCCAGCACGTCCGCGAGACGATCCCGTTCCCGCGCATGTTGAATCGTCTGTCGCCGTAGCGAAGACCACGTAAACATTTCATCCCACCTGACCCCGTTGCGAGATCGCGCGAGACGACGTGATGGCTCGCACTGGATTTGAGCGGATTTACGGACGGGCATGCACTCTGCACTAAGGGGGGAGAACACTTTTCTTGGAGGCTCTCACATGCGCATGGTCATCGGTCTCGGTTCGGTCACGCTCGCGCTCCTCGGCACGGTCGCGTGCGGTGGAGACGACAGCTTCAACATCCAACCGCCGGCGACGGACTCGGGTGGTGGGCCGGACACGCTGACGACCGACGGAGGCGGCAACCCTGATGCGATCGGCAACGACTCGAGCAACATCCCGGACTCGAGCGTCACCTGCCCCCAGCCGCAGATCGCGTGCAACAACAAGTGCATCGATCCAACGACCGACAACGCCAACTGCGGCGGGTGCGGATCCGTATGCAACACGCAGTGCGTGAGCGGCACTTGCCCGCTCTTCGGAGCAGACGCAGGCGCGCCCCAGAACGTTGGCGACTTCGCGTGCGTTGCGGTGGACTCCACCAACGTGTACTGGGCGACGGGCCAACCGAGCAACATGGGTGGGTCGGTGTGGAGCGTGCCGGTCAACGGCGGCGCGCCGAAGCAGGTCATCGGCGCTCAAGACCGTCCGCACGCGATCGCGAGCGACGGTACGTTCGTCTACTTCGGCAACTATGGAACGTTCAACGGCAGCAACGGCACCATTCAGAAGGTGCCGATCGCCGGCGGAAACGCGATACAGCTCGCGGCCGCACAGAACGCTCCGATGGACATCGCCATCGACGCGACCAACGTCTATTGGACGAACGCGTTCGACGGGACGATATGGACGGTCGACAAGGCCGCGAACACAGCGCCGAAGAAGATCGGCGGCGGCGGTGGCAACTTCCACGCGACCAAACTGCGAGTGGACGCGTCGAACGTCTACTACACGGACAGCGCTGGCAACGTCGTCAATCGCCTCTTGAAGAACGGCCAAGGCAACGCACAGCCAGTGATGAACGTGCCGTCACCTGGCGCGGTGGCGATCGACGGAACCAACGTCTACACGATGTCGAACAAGAACGGCGTGACGACGATCTTCAACTCGTTGCTCACCGCCAACAACGCCAATGGCACGCAACTGGTGACGAACCTCTCATTCTCCCTCGGACTCGAGACGGACGGCACCAACCTCTGGTGGTCCCAGACGACGAAGACCGGCACGATCAACCGGAGCACGATCGCAGGCAGCAACCAAGCGACGCTCGCGAGCAACCAAAACTTCCCCGGATGCTTGGCGGTCGACGCGACCAGCGTCTACTGGATCAACCTCGGCGGCGGCATGGTCGTCAAGACGGGGAAGTGATGCGAGCGTAGATTTGCTGCACGTAGGCGTGCGCGATGTTCTCCCACGAGGAGTCGCGCCGCAGACAGCGCAGACGGAGCTCTTGGAAGCCCAAGCGATCGGCATACACGTCGATCGCGTCTTCTAGCGCCACCAACAAATCGAAGACGCTTGGCCGCACGGCGATGAAGCCAGTGCCTTCGCTTCGCGCCGTGTTCGCGGGCTCTACGGTGTCGTGGAGTCCACCGACGTCCGTGACTACGGGCACGCTTCCATAGCGCATGGCGTAGAGCTGCGTGAGCCCGCACGGCTCGAAGCGCGAGGGGACGACGATGAAGTCGCTCCCCGCGTAGACACGCTGAGCGAGCGCGGAGTCGAAGGCGATGCGAACGGCGACGCTCTCTGGAAAGCGCATCTGCGCGCGACGCAGCGACTCCTCGAGGCGACGATCCCCGGTGCCGACGATGACGACGTTCGCGCCTCGCTCCACGATCGCGGCGAGCGTCTCGACGAAGAGATCGATGCCCTTCTGATCGGTGAGCCGGGTGACACACCCGAACAGCGGCGCGTCTGACTCTTCGAGGTCCATCTCTTGGAGCAGCGCGCGCTTGTTCTCCCATTTTCCTGCGGCGAAATCGTGCACGCCGAAGCGCGCGGCGATGCGTGAATCAGTCGCTGGATCGAAGCGATCCTGATCAATCCCGTTCACGAGGCCGATGAGCTTGTCCGCGTGCGCGCGCAAGAACCAGTCGAGCCCGAAGCCATCTGCCGGAGCCTGGATCTCCTCGGCGTAGGTGGGGCTCACGGTCGTGACGAGGTCCGCGAGCGCGACAGCGCCCTTGAGGAGGTTCACGTTGCCTTCGTGCAACAATGCCCGCCACGTCATGAGCTCGCGCGGGATGCCGAGACGATCCAGCGCCTCCTCACCGAGTGTTCCTTGGTACGCGAGGTTGTGGATCGTGAAGACGCTCGGCAAGCGCGACCAGCGCTCACCCATCGTCGTGCGTGCATAGATCACCGAGAGCGCTGCGTGCCAGTCGTGCGCGTGGATGACATCGAAGCCGTCGGGCCAGAGCCGCGCCGCAATTTCGAGCGCCCCGCGTGAGAGTGTCGCGAACCGGACCTCGTTGTCGCCGAACGTGCCGCGCACGTCCCCGTAGATGCCACCGCGACTGCCGAACAGGTAATCGTCCGTGAGCAGGCAGAAGCGCAGGCGGCCGTCGAGCTCCGAGATCTCGCAAACGCCGACCTCGCGCACATCGCCTCGTCCCCATCCGACGCGCACGGGCACGGTCCCGTACCAGTAATGGTGAGGCCGATCGAGGGCGGTCGTGCCGTAGAGGGGCGTCACGACGCACACTTCGTGGCCGAGCTGCGCAAGCGCGCGGGACAAACCCAGCACGACGTCGCCGAGTCCTCCCGAGCGCGCGAACGTCTCGACCTCGGAGGAGACCATCAGGATGCGCATCGCGTGGAACCAAATCATTAGCCGCGCACGCCCCCGCAGAAAAGAGCAATCTCCGCGCGCGTGAAACCGAGCGTGTGTTGCTGACGTAATCGAAGGCGTGACGCGCGCTCTAACGTTGGTCTGTGGGGTGATCCTGACGTTTGCTTGCACACAGCGCTCGCGACCAGTCGCTGTCGCAGAGGAGGCTCCGGTCATTGGCGTGGCGGCGGATGCGGGTTCAGGTCGAGTGATTTCCATGGTCGAACTGTTCACGAGCGAAGGCTGCTCGAGCTGCCCAGCCGCGGACGCGATCGTCAATGCGTTGCCTGCGCGCCTGGCAGAGCGCGACGTGATCGTCATCGCGTGGCACGTGGACTACTGGGACTCGCTCGGTTGGCCGGATCCGTTCGCGACGCGCGAGAACACCGAGCGGCAACGCGCGTACGCAAACGCGCTCGGGCAGTCGAGCGTCTACACGCCTGAGCTCGTCCTCGACGGCGCGGAGAGTGGGCGCGCGAATCTCGCAGAAGCGATCACGCGTCAGACGACCGCGATCGCGCCGATGACGCTCTCCTTCGAGAACGAAGCGCCGTCTTCGCTGCGCGTGAAATACGAGGCGAAGGGAGCCCCGCCCGATGCGCGCGTCGTGTTCGTAGTCGTGGAGAGCGATCTGGTTCGTACGCCAGACAAAGGAGAGAACTCGGGCCGCACCTTGCGTCATGACCACGTGGCGCGAGCGGTCAAGACGACGTCATCACCGAGCGGTGCCGTGACGATCGAGCTCCCGACGACGATCGATCGCGCGCGGTCTGCGCTGATCGCGTTCGTCGAGCAGCCCGCTACGATGCGCAAGCTCGCTGCGGCTCGTGTCCCGCTGCGCTGAGCCCTAGCGCTCGATGCCGTCGCGTGCGCGGCGAAGCTCCAGCGCGAACAGATATGCGACGAGCGCGTCCTTCACTGTCACCTCACCAGCGCCACGCGCGGCGCGAACGAGCCTTCGAAACTCGAGGTATCGACGACCCTCGAGTCCAAGCAACAGCACCACCAGCACAGGATCGCGAGGCGCGTCGGCGGACCCCGCGAGGCTCGCCGCAGACGCGAGCACGCGAGTGACGAGCGCCTCGCAAGCGCCCACGGCGTTCGGCAAATCGCCCGCCGACAAGAAGCCCTCCACCTTGCGCGCCGCGCTCCGCTCCGTCTCTGGCCAGAACTCGCTCATCGTGAAGTACGCAGGTGGTTGCGGCGTGACAGTGGGCGCGAGCGCCGGCGACGAGTCGAGCAACAACCGCTCGGGTATTCGAGACGACGGCGGAGTCGCGGTGCTCGCTTGCGCCAACTCTTCCGCCTTCACGCGAGAGCTCGATCGCTCTGTCGATGGAGTCGCGCCTTCTTGCGGCGCGCTAGGCTCGACGGGTCCAGACGGACGCGCGATCATCGGAGACCGCCGCGGCGCGGGAGACTCAGCGAGCCCGCGGATCGCTTCGGCGATCCCGAGCTCTTCTGCGTCGATCAGGCCTGGCATCACGGCCTTGTCCCCGCGAGGCAGGTCCGCGCGATACGCGTCGACGACGAGGCGCGTGATCCTCTCGAGCCCCTCGAAGACGCCCACTCCGTTCGTCGCCACAGTCGCGGTCGCTGGTGCAGCGAACAGGTTGAACCTGCGATCCAGCTCGTCCTCCGCGACGACGTCGGGCACGTCGCGTTTGTTCCACTGAAACGCGTGCGGCGTCTGCGACAGGCTCTTGCCGTGCTCGGCGAGGTTGTTGTTCAAGTCCTCGAGGGACTCTTGATTGGCGTCCATGCGCCCGGGCTGGGAGTCCGCCACGAAGACGACACCGTCGGCGCCCGTGAGTACGAGCTTGCGCGTCGCCGAGAAGTACACCTGCCCCGGCACCGTGAAGAGCTGCAGCCGCACGCTCATCGTCCGAATCTTCGGCACGCGAATCGGGAGAAAGTCGAAGTAGAGCGTCCTATCCGTCGGCGTCGCGAGCGAGACGAGCCTACCGCGGTGCTCGGCCTTGCTGTGCTCGTGGACCCACTGCAGGCTCGTCGTCTTACCGCCGAGGCCGGGACCGTAGTAGACGATCTTGAAGACCAGCTCACGCGTCAGCGGATTGAGCGCGGCCATGGGCGACGGATGATAGCAGCCCGTGTTAGACGTGGACGCGTGGATTTCATCGATCTGCACTCTCATTGGATCGCTGGAATCGACGACGGAGCCAAGACGGTCGAGGCCGGCGTCGCGATGCTCCGGGGGCTGAAATCAGCCGGTTTCACGACCGTGGTCGCGACGCCGCACATGCGACCCGGAATGTTCGACAACACGCGCGCAACATTGGAGCAGGCCTACACGCGCATGCTGCCCCACCTCACGAGCGACTGTCCCACCGTGCACCTCTCGAGCGAGCACTGGTTCGACGACGTGGTGTTTCGACGTCTCGTCGACGGTCAAGCGGTGCCCTACCCTGGCGGTCGCGCGGCGCTCATCGAGTTCAACCCAGACGCCATCCCGCTCCGCATCGACGCGCGCTTGATCGATCTTCGCCGCAGCGGCCTCATCCCCGTGATCGCGCACCCGGAGCGGTACCGTCCTGTTTGGGAGGACGACGCCTGCCTCGATCCCCTGCTGGACTCGGGCGCCGTGCTGTTGCTCGACATCTGCTCCATCGTCGGCAAGTACGGGCGCGCCGCTGAGAAGGCCGCGCGCAAGCTGCTCGATGAAGATGCCTACGAGGCGGCATGCACTGACGTGCATCGACCCGAAGACCTCGCCGAGGTGAACCAAGCCATCGCGAAGCTCGAGCAGATCGTCGGGAAAGAAGAGCGCGAGCGGCTATTGTCCGCCGGCCCGCGCGCCATCCTCGCCGGAACGATCGCGTGAGCAAGGACCGAAGATGAGCCTCGAAGACAAGATCAACAACCAGTCCGCGCGCGTGGTGGTCGTCGGCATCGGCTACGTCGGCTTGCCTCTCGTCGTGGAGCTCGGCCGCGCCGGCTTTCGAGTGACGGGCTTCGATCACGACGCGGCGAAGGTGAAGTCCCTCAACGCGGGCAAGTCTTACATCGAGGACATCAAGTCCGAGGATCTCGAGCCACACGTCAAGGCCGGCCGGATGGATGCGAGCACGGACGAGAAGGTCATCGGCGAGGCGGACTGCGTGGTCTTGTGCGTGCCCACGCCGCTCAAGAAGAGCAAAGACCCGGACATGAGCTACATCGAGGCCTCTGCGCAGGCCGTCGCGCGCAACCAGCACGCGGACATGCTCGTAGTGCTCGAGTCCACCACGTATCCAGGCACCACGCGTGATTACCTCGTCACTGCGCTCCAGCAGGGAGGAAAATACTCAGTGGGCAAGGACCTGTTCGTCGCGTTCTCGCCCGAGCGCGTCGATCCAGGCAACGCCAAGTTCGGCACGCGCAACACGCCCAAGGTGCTCGGCGGCGTTACACCCGCGTGCATGAGCGCGGCGAAGGCGCTCTACGTGCAGCTCGTCGACACGGTGGTGTCCGTCTCGAGCCCAGACGCGGCAGAGATGGTGAAGCTCCTAGAGAACACGTTCCGCGCGGTCAACATCGGGCTCGTCAACGAGTTCGCGCTCATCTGCGAGCGGCTCGGGCTCGATGTGTGGGAGGTGATCGCCGCCGCATCCACCAAGCCGTTCGGCTACATGCCGTTCTATCCCGGACCCGGCCTAGGCGGTCACTGCATCCCCATCGATCCGCTATATTTGAGCTGGAAAATGCGTGGCCTCAAGATGCCCGCGCGCTTCATCGAGCTCGCGGACATGGTCAACACTGCCATGCCCGAGCACGTCGTCTCGCTCGTCGCGAGCGCGTTGAACGACGACTCCAAGGCCATGAAGGGCGCGAACGTGCTCATCAGCGGCGTCGCTTACAAGAAGAACGTGAGCGACGTCCGCGAGTCACCCGCCATCGACGTGATCGAAGGTCTCCTGGCGCGCGGCGTGGTGGTCTCTTACTTGGATCCATGGGTGCCAAGCTTCAAGGAAGGCGCGCATGTGTTCGAGTCGGTGAAGCCTGACGCGAGCTTCGCCAGCTACGATGCGATCGTCATCGTCACCGATCACGCGAGCATCGACTACGCCCGCATGGTCCGCGAAGCCGCCGTGATCGTAGACACGCGCAACGCCACGCGCCCGGTCGCAGCACACGCGAAAGCCCGGATCGTCAGGCTCTGACACGTCTGCTAGGGTGCGCGGCTTCGCGATGACGGACGCTGCGGCGCACGAGCACAAGAGCTTCTTGAGGCGACACCTCGGACGCATGATCGGTTCGGTCGTCGTCACGGCCTCTGTGTTGTGGGGCGCCAAGCACTTTGGCCTCGAGCTCATCCCGAAGTCAGAGGCGTTCAGCGGCGTTCGTTGGTGGACCGTCCCGGTCTACGTGCTCTTCGTGATCGCGATGAGCTACTTCCGCGCCGCGCGGTGGAGATTCTTGCTGCGAAAGGTGGCCCCCGACGTTCCGCGGCGGAAGATCCTGCGCGTCTCTCTCGTCGGCTTCGCCGCCATCTTGCTGCTGCCATTCCGACTCGGTGAGTTCGTGCGCCCAGCGATGCTCCGCGAGAAGGGCAAGGTCTCGTTCGCGGCCGCGACCGGAAGCATCATCGGAGAGCGCATCGTCGATGGCTTCTACTTGAGCATCGTGCTGGCGATCGCGTTGCTCGTCGTCCCCAAGGTCTCGCCGCTCCCCGAGCACATCATCGGTCTACCTCCGCAGGTCACGACCGCCAAGGTCATCGGCTACGCGTACTTCACGTTCGCGGGCTTCTCTGGCGCGCTCATCACCATCGCGGTCTACTTCTTCGCGCACGACTTCGCCAAGCGCGCCACTCTCGCGGTCTTCGGCATCGTCTCCAAGAAGCTCGCCGAGCGCCTGGCGCACGAAGCCGAGCGGCTCGCGGACGGGCTGCACTTCTTGAAGAGCCCGAAGGACGCCGCGGGCTTCATGTTCGAGAGCACGCTGTACTGGAGCATCAACGCCGCCGGCATGTGGCTGCTCGCGTGGGGAAGCGGTCTCGCCCACGCGGACGGTACAGCCGTCAATTACGGCGAGGCTTGCGCGATGATGGGCATGCTCGGCGTCACGATCTTGATCCCTGGCCCTCCTGGGCTGCTCGGCATCTTTCAAGCGGGGATGTTCTGCGGGATGACGCTCTTCTTCCCGAGCGAGATCGTCGCCGAGCGAGGCGCCGTGTATGCGTTCTTGCTGTTCGCCGTCCAAGTGCCTCTCACGACGCTCGCTGGTGCCATCGCTCTCTTCTCCGGAGACGGCGGTCTCTCGCAGATCGCCGACGCCGACGAAGCGAAAGACGACGACGCAGAGGTCAAACCCACGAGCTGAACGGGTTCTGCATGCCGAAAATTTGGCCCGTTTCGTCTTGCGCGCGTAGCGATGGATGTATGCGCATCGGACCTCGCTTCGTGTCGGTGTTGAGGGCCACGATCGGCCCGCTCGCTGCTGCTGCTGCTGGTGTGAGCGTCGTGCTCGCCATCGTGCTCACGGACCATGACGCAGGCGCGCGGTCGGCGTTCGACTCGAGCTATGGCTACGACCGAACATGGAACGCCGCGCTGCGCATGGTGCGCGTGGACATGAACTTCAAGGTCACGGAGAAGGACGAGCAGAACGGCTACTTGATCTTCGAGTACAAGACGGCGGAGACCAACAACAAGCCCTCGAGCGGATCGATGGAGCTCGTACGAAGCAAAGACCCCGATCAGCCGGTTCACGTCATCGTGCAGCTGACGGAGATGCCTCGCTATCACGAGCAAGTGATGCTCGACTCACTCGCGCGCAAGATGCGACAAGAGTACGGGGACCCGCCGGCGCACCCGCCGCACCCGGTGACTCCGCCGGACGCTGGCTCCGACTAGATCCTCCTAAATTCCAGAGGCGCGGACGATCTGCCAGAAGTAGCGCTCGACGATCACGTCGTGCCATTTGTGCGAGAAGATCGCGAACAAGGGCGCGCGGAAATCAGACGCTTGCGGCTCTTCGTCCCGTGGGCGCTCGAACGCGCCGAAGAACGTGCCTAGGTCTTGGCGATGGTTGACGGTGAGCCACTGCTCGGTCTCGTGTCGCATGACTTCGCTCATCTCGAACGCGCCCGCGCCGTGCGAGTAGATCACGCCGAAGCGCTTGGGGATCTTGTGCTTGGTTGGGTCGAAGTCGTCTGGGCTCCCGAAGATGAAATCTCCGACGGGGCTCTTCGTGTAGACGTAGCAAGCGTCCAGCAGCACGAGATCGGTCACGTGCTCGCCGCCGTGGTCGAGCGCGGGGACCAGGGCTTGGTAGCCGCCCGACGACGCCATGAGGCTGAACCGCTCGATGTCGTCGCTGCGGTGCTCGCCGATGTACGGGGCGAGGCCTTCGTCCAATAGCTCCGTCATGAACTCGTGCAGGGCGCCCTTCGCTGCGAGCTTGCCTGGGTCGCTCGAGACGACGTCGAACGCGATCTCGGGCACGACGAGGATCGCTCCGCTCTCGGCGCGCTCCATCTGGTGCGCGAGATCATAGCCCGTGCGCGACGTGCTCCCGGGTTGGCAAACCTCACCGCCTCGGCTCACATAGCTCGCGATGCAGTTGCGGAAGCCGTGGAACAAGACGATCACGTGTAGCGGCGCATGTGCATTGAATCGTGACGGAATGTACGCCCACGCGTTCACGCGTCCGCCAGGCGCTTCGTTGCCGCTCTTGAGGTGGAACGTGAGAGGTCCGTTGGCGTGCAGGAGGCGCTTGCCGGCGACCACTTCGCGCGCGGTCTCGTCGGTCGACTTCATGTAGCGGTGGTCGCTCTCGTCGGGGGTGCCCGAGCGCGCGACGAGCGTCGCCACCAATGCTCCCAACACCGCAACGCTACGCGCAGACACGATCCCGGAGGGTAACGCAGGTCGCGACAGAGCGGGTTTGAAACCCAACCCGTACAACCTTCTGTCGAAGGCTTCATTAAGTGAGTGCGAAGGAGGGGACTTGCTACCGAGGGAGCGAGCTCCACAGGAGCGAGCGCCGGTCTCGAGGACCCTCTTGGCGCGAACGAAGTGAGTGCGAAGGAGGGGACTTGAACCCCTACGGTGTTACCCGCTAGCACCTCAAGCTAGTGCGTCTGCCAATTCCGCCACCTTCGCGTGGAGGGCGCTTATTGAGCCCAGTTGTTCGGCTTAGTCAAGCCCTTCTCATGTGCCAGTGCCG
>JANYHY010000323.1 GCA_025362165.1 Myxococcales bacterium
AGCGGATCAGAAGCCGAGGTCTGGGTCGCCGTTACCAGGTGTGCCGTTACCATGTGTGGCTGAGTGGCTGGTCGCCGGACCCGTGGGGTGACTCGGCACGACACCGTTCTTGTCGAGCGCGACGTCGAGCATCTTGTCGCCGTCGATCGCGAGCTCCATCGAGCGCGTTTGAAAGCCGGGCGCTTCCACCTTCAGCAGGTGTTGCTTGCCGTCCACGGGGAGAGTCGTCGGTCCCGGCGTGAGGATCGATTTTCCGTCGAGACTCGTGCGTGCGGTCTTCGGCGTCACGTTGATGGTCAAGCGTGCGCTCGTCGGTGGTGGGATCGGTGCCGCGATTGAGACTGCACTCGATGGGCTCGTCGGAGTCGTGATCGCGGCGGTGTTGGCGCTGCCGGCGGTCCCGGCTCCCTGATGATTCTTCAATGCCGTGAGCGCGAAGAGCACGATCGCGCCCAACATGATCACCGAGCCTCCAGCGATCGCAGCGACTCTGAACGGCGAAGACTTCGGTGATGCAGCTGGCATCGTCTGCGCGCCACCGGTCAATTGACTGCCAGTTTGCCCAAACTGCTGCAGCGACGCCACGTTCGATACTTGGGACTGACTCACGGGAGTGCCCGACATTTGCGGAGCGAGTTGAGCGAGCAGCGGCGCGCTGTACTCGCCTGTAGGAGCCGCCTTCGCGGTGCGCATCTGGTCCTCGATGACGCCGCGAATCTTGGTGCGCTCCTCTTCGAAGCTCTGCGTGAGCAGCGCGCCGAGCTCCCGCGTGCCGGGACAAGAGGGCATCGCGCGCATGACGCGCTCGAGGTCAGCGAGGAAGTCTGCCGCGGTCGGGTAGCGCTCTTCCGGATTCTGCGCGAGCGCTCGCTTGCAAATCGCGACGAGCTCGCGCGGCACATCGGGCTCCACCGCGTCCACGCTCGGGATCGCGCCGTTGGAGAGCAAGTTCAGGATGGCCGCGTCTTGCATGCCCTTCCAGATGCGCTGCCCCGTCGCGGCCTCCCACAAGATGATGCCCACCGCGAAGACGTCGGCGCGGCGATCGATCGGTTGCCCGAGCGCCTGCTCAGGCGCCATGTAGCTGAGCTTGCCCTTGATGATGCCAACCTTCGTCTGCTGCGAAGAGTCGCTCGCCTTCGCGATGCCGAAGTCGACCACCTTCACCGAGCCGTCGTAGCTGACGAACACGTTGTGCGGAGAGATGTCGCGGTGGACGATCTTGAGCGGCGTGCCGTCGTAATCCTTGAGCTCGTGCGCATAGTGCAGGCCCGCGAGCAGCTCCGCGATGATGCGCAGCTGCGCGCCGAGCGCGAGCTCACGGCCCATTTGTTGGAGGCGCGTGCGCACGCGGTTCATGGGCTGCCCGTCGAGGTACTCCATGACGAACGCGTTCAGATCTGGCGCGTCGATGACCTCATAGGTTTGCACGACGTTCGGATGGATCAGCCGCGCGGCGAGGCGCGCCTCCTCCAGGAACATCGTCTTGAACTCCGGATCGTCCGCGAGCTCGGGCTTGAGCTCCTTGACGACCACGAGCTTGTTGAACCCGCCAGGCCCGCTCGACACCGCCAAATAGACGTTCGCCATGCCACCGCGACCGAGGACGGCGAGCGGTCGGAACTTGCCGAATTGGCGTCCGGAAGTGGATTGGGCCTGCATCATTTCGCGGTTCACCGAAGAGAGTAACTCATCGGACGGGCGAGGTCCAAACTGTCCGCGAGCCTGTTTTTGCAGGCCCACGCGTACTCTGGGCGACTGTGATAGCCTCGCAGATCGTGCGCTCCTCCTCGATCGTTGGCGTGGGTTTGAGTTGTCTGCTCGCCGCCTCTTCCGCGATGGCGCAAGAGAGCGCGGCGGACGTCGCCGCTGCGCGTACGCTCGGCACCGAAGGCGTCAAGCTCGCCGATCAAGGCAAGTGCGACGAGGCCATCGACAAGCTCACGCGCGCGGAGAAGCTCCATCACGCGCCCATGCTCCTCGCGCGTCTCGGCGAGTGTCAGGTCGCGATCGGTAAGATCGTGGAGGGCACGGAGAACCTGCAGCGCGTCGTGCGCGAGGACGCTGGCAACAACGCGCCGTCCGCGGTGCTCGCCGCCAAGATGCGCGCGCAGAAGGTGCTGGAGACCGCCAAACCCAAGGTCGCCAAGCTCGTCATCTCGGTCACCGGTCCTGCGAAGACAGACTCGATCGTCGTCAAGATCGACGGAGACACCGTCTCGTCCGCGTACCTCGGCGTCGCGCGCCCTACGGACCCTGGCGATCACAAGCTCGAGATCTCCGCGCCCGGCTACAAGGCCACGACGAAGAAGGTCACTCTCGGCCCCGGCGGCAGCGAGAGCGTGTCTGTCGCGCTCGAGATCGATCCCAACGCGAAGCCTGATGACGGAACTGGCGACAAAGGAAACGGCGACAAAGGCAATGGCGACAAAGGAAACGTCGAGCCTCCGCCGAGCGGCGTGAGCGGCAAGACGATCGGCGCGATCACCGCGCTCTCCATCGGCGGCGTCGGCCTCGTGCTGGGGGGCGTCTTCGGCGTGTTGGCGATGAGCAAGAAGAGCACGCTCGACGGGCAGTGCATCGCCAAGGCGTGTCCTCCTGGGTCGCAGAGCACGATCGACAACGCGAGCACGTTCGCGACGGTCTCGACCATCGGCTTCATCGTCGGCGGTGTCGGCATCGCCGCGGGCATCGTGTTGTTGGCGATCCCCAACAGCGCTCCAGCCAAGCCCGCGCGCGGCTACATCATGCCGACTTTTGGCTTTGGCTCAGTCGGTCTGACTGGCGCCTTCTAGAATTTCTAGAAGCTCTTTCGAGTGAGTGAGCGGCGACATGTGCCCAGCGCCTTCGATGACGAAGGTCCTCGCGCTCGGAAGCTCTAGTGCGAGACGCTCGAGGATGCGACGCGCGGACACCGTGGTTTGGGATCCGCGGATCAACGTGATCGGTAATCGATTGAGCGAACGATAATCGGCAAAGGGCCTTGGGTCTCGCGACAGGTCTCGTACTTCGCAATAGACCTTCCACGCGACACTCATGTTCGCGCGCCTTGCGGGATCGGGGAGCGTGGCCCAAACGCCTTGCCCGGACCAATAATCGATGAACTTCTGCATCCAGCCTTCGGTCCCGCCAAACCCCTCGTCCAAAAAGACTGGATCGTACAAATGCGCGAGCTCTTCGGCGGCCTGGGCGTCGTTTTCCAGCCGGAGCGCGCCGAACAACACGGGCTCGATCAACACCAGACTACGCACCAACTCTGGTGACTCGAGCGCGACCTTCGCGGCGAGATAACCGCCATACGAGTGGCCGATGATTCGTGACGGTCCAACCCGCTCCAACACATCGAGCAGACCGTCTTGATCGTCTCTCGCGGATATCGGACTACGAAAGACGACCGGTTCGCTCCTTCCGTATCCGAGCAAATCGACAGTCACGACTCGTGACCGCGCGCTCAGAACCGGAACGTACTTGCGCCACTCGGAGGACGACATCCCTGAAGCGTGAACCAGCAACATCGGCTCATCGCCTGAGCCAACATCGGTCATGGCCATTTGGCGCCCAGACCTCGTCGAGAGGATGCTCTCCGCGGCGGCTGGAGGAGACATGTTGTTAGGCTAACATCACCGCGATGCGAGATTGTCTGACCTGCGGTACGTGCTGCTTCTCCAACTTGGAGAGCTACGTGCGCGTGACGGGAGATGATCACGCGCGACTCGGAGAGCACGCGGAGTCGCTCGTTCGCTTCCTTGGCAATCAAGCGTTCATGCGCATGACGGACGGTCACTGCGCGGCGCTCACGATCGACCGAGAAAGTGAGCGCTTCGTGTGCTCCGTCTACGAGCTCCGCCCTCGAACGTGTCGAGACCTCGAGCGCGCAAGCCCAGCGTGCGAGGGAGAGCTCGCGACTAAAGGCGATCGTCCGCTCGTCGCTCTTCGGGTTCTTGGCCGCTCACCCCCTGCGTGAGTTACGCTCGACGCGATGTCCGACGACGCACCCCCGCCTTCACTTCGAGGCGCTGCGCTACCGTCCGAGCGGCTGATCGGGACGCTCCTCGATGGTCGCTACGAGCTGTTGCGCGAGATGGGTCGTGGCGGGCTCGCGTCCGTGTTCCATGCGCGGCACAAGTTCACGGCGCGCTCGCTCGCGGTCAAAGTGTTGTTGCCCGAGTATCGCGATCACCGCGAGGCTCGTGAGCGACTCTTGCGCGAAGCTCGGATGTTGGGTCGCATCGTGCACCCTCACGTCGTGGAGATCGTCGACGCGGGCATCGCCGGCGACACGCCGTACGTCGCGATGGAGCGACTGCGCGCCAAGAGCGTCGAGGCGCTGCTCACCGCGCGATCGAAGCTCACGGTGCACGACACGTACACGATCGCGCTCCTCGCTGCAGAGGCGCTCGCGGCGGTGCACGCTTCGCGCGTGGTGCATCGCGACATAAAACCAGGCAATTTGCTGGTCGTTCGCACGCCATCGGGTGGGCGCACGCTCAAGCTGATCGATTTTGGCGCCGCGACGTTCGTGCAAGACGAGGTGAGCGAGGAGCCAGCGAGCGGCATCCTTGGGACGCCCGAGTACATGGCACCAGAGCAGCTCGCAGGCGCGCGCGTGCAGCCTACGGCGGACGTGTACGCGTTTGGCGTGACGGTCTACGAGTGCCTCGCGGGGCGAGTACCGTTCACCGGCGGGCTCGATCAAATTTATGCGCAAGCGATGACGGGCACCCGACCGGATTTGCGCAAGCTCCGCCCAGACGTTCCTCCTTCGCTCGCCGAGCTAGTAGAGAGATCGATCGATTCGACGCCGACCGCGCGCTTCGCTGACGGGGCTGCGCTCTGGGAGGCGCTTCGGGAGATCGAGCGCGACATCCGAGCGGAGACGAGCGAGGTCTCGCCCTCGCGACGTGGGCACGTGCGCGTCCCCTATCCGGCGCCGATCGAGATGCAGCTCGCGAGCGGACAGGTCATCGAGGGCCGCATCCAGGACGTCTCGAGCGGAGGCATCTACGTCACCACGCAAGCGCATGTCGCAGAGAACACCTCGCTGATATTACGCTTCGCGCTGCCCACCGGCGAGATCGTGCGGAGCGCCGCCCTCGTGCGTTGGGCGAAGGCGACCGAGGATGCCGCTCGCACCGCCCTGGGGCTCGAGTTCGACGGCCTGTCTCCGATCTTCAAGGACGCCATCGACGACTACATCAAGCGCGCAACCACCGCCTGACAGCTTGTAGTTGCGACTGGCGACTCGCGACTTATGTTGCGGCTGCTTCGTCGGTTCCTCGAACGAGTGAGAGTTCGAACCCGCGCCGCGGAGAGCTGCAAGGGAGTGTTTCCATGCGTGCCGATAGAATGACGACCAAGAGCCAGGAGGCGCTCCGTGCGGGCGTGGACTCCGCGAGCAAGCGCGGAAACCCCGAGCTGCTGCCAGAGCACGTCGTGCTCGCGATGTTGGACCAGGAAGACGGCGTCGCGCGGCCTCTGTTCCAGAAGGCAGGCGGAGACGTCTCGGCGCTCGTCGCCCAGCTGGAAAAGCGCGTGGAGAGTCTGCCGCGAGTGACCGGTGGAGACGAGCCTGGCCTCTCGCGTCGCACCAACGAGATGCTCCGGAAGGCAGAGGACCAAGCCAAGCAGCTCAAGGACGACTTCGTGTCGGTTGAACACTTTCTGCTGGCGCTCGCGCATCACGACCGCGAGGTTCAGGCGGTATTCGAACTCTGCGGCGGCGTCACGGCGAGCAAGCTCCTCAATGCGCTCGCGAGCGTGCGGGGGAGCCAGCGCGTCACCGACAAAGATCCCGAGGGCAAATTCCAAGCGTTGGAGAAGTACTGCCGCGATCTCACCGAGGCTGCGCGTCGCGGCAAGACGGATCCCGTCGTGGGTCGCGACGAGGAGATCCGGCGCGTGATGCAGGTGCTCTCGCGGC
>JANYHY010000361.1 GCA_025362165.1 Myxococcales bacterium
GGGGTTGCAGTACCTCATCCCTATCTTTCCCCTGTTTTTGGCCTATGGGCGCGCACGCATCGAGTGGGAGGCGTACACGGAGACCATCCGCGCGACGCATGAGCTGCTCGGGCCTGCGCACGCGAAGATGCTGAAGGGCGACATCGTCTCGCGCTTCACGGGCCCAGATTACGGCTGGATGTGGCCGTTCCCGAAGACGGTCGGTCGCTGGTTCGACGAAGTCATCGACAGCCTCTCCTGATTGATGCCACCTTTGGCGGACATCAACGGCCTGCGGCGTAGTGCCGTTAGCACGCCTCTACTCGATCGTGCCAAGGGCACGATCAAGTCAAGGTTTTGTCCAAGTGGCTCGCAGAGCCAGCTTGGAGTTTCGCACCCCACCAATCCGTGATAGGGCGAGGCTCCCATGTCGGTGTCTCTCGCACTACACGACAAGATCGCGATCGTCACAGGCGCAAGCCGTGGCATCGGCGAAGCCATCACACGTGCGTTCGTGCAAGCCGGCGCGAAGGTCGTCATCGCTTCGCGCAAGATCGAAGGCGTTCGCGGGGTCGCCGACGCCATCAACGCGAAGTCACCTGGAGCCGTGCACGCGATCGCGGCGCACACGGGCAAAGAGGACGATTGCAAGCGCATCGTCGCTGAAGCAGTCAGCACGTTCGGCAAGGTCGACATCCTCGTCAACAACGCCGCGACCAACCCTCACTTCGGGCCCTCGCTGGACATCGAGATGGCCGCTTGGGACAAGACGTTCGAGGTCAACCTCAAGGGCTATTTCTGGATGATGCGCGAGGTCGCGCTACACCTCCGCAAGCGTGAGGCCCCAGGCTCGATCATCAACATCGCCAGCGTCGCTGGTCTACGCGCTTCCCCGCTCCAAGGCGTCTATGGGGCTACCAAAGCCGCGGTGATCTCGCTCACCAAGACGCTCTCTTACGAGCTCGGCGCCAACAAGATCCGCGTGAACGCGATCGCGCCAGGCTTCGTCGACACGCGCCTCGCGGCCGCCATCATGCAGAGCGACGAGCTCGTCGGTCGCATCAACGCGCAGACGGGGCTGCATCGTTATGCGCAGCCCGACGAGATGGCAGGCGCTGCGCTCTACCTGGCGAGCGACGCCTCGAGCTACGTGACCGGTCACACTCTCGTGGTGGACGGCGGCCTCACGCAGACTCTCGTCTAATCCCCGCCTCGAAGATGGGGCGATCTTTTTTGGACTATCATGGGCTTTTATTGCGTGCTGTTGTGGTCATTTGGGGCGTGCCAACGGCACACCACCTCGCGTTGATGTTCGCCGAAGGCGGCATCAATTGCGTTTTGATGGGAGAGGTTTAAGCGGGCGTCATGGGTTACGAATCGGGGCAGGTTGTAGCGGGCAAGTACCGCTTGAGCCGGCTGCTCGGAGAGGGCGGCATGGCCTCGGTGTGGTCTGCGACCAATGTCTTCACGGAGCGGCAGTGCGCCATCAAGTTCTTGCTCGAGAGCGTGAGCAAGAGCCCGGAAGCGTCCAGGCGCTTTCTGATGGAGGGCAAGATCAGCAGCCGCGTCCAGCACCCCAACGTCATCGACATGATGGACGTCGGCCAGACGGAGGACGGCTCGCTCTTCATCGTCATGGAGCTGCTGAGCGGCGTGTCGCTCGAGACCGCCATCCGCCGGCAGAGTCCGCCGATGAGCGTCTACGAGTTCGTCGGGATCATGCTCGACGTCGCGCGCGCGCTGTTGGCTGCACACCGCGGGGGCGTCGTGCACCGCGATCTCAAGCCGTCCAACATCTACCTCCACAAGGACCGCGAAGGCGTCGCGGTCCCGAAGGTGCTCGATTTCGGGGTGAGCAAGTTCTTCACGGACGATGATCGCGATCAGTCGCTCACGATCGCGGGCACGGTGCTTGGGTCTCCGCTCTACATGAGCCCGGAGCAGGCCATGGGCGCGAGCGACGTGGATCACCGCACCGACGTGTTCGCGTTCGGCGCCATCTTGTTCGAGGCGCTCTGCGGCTTCCGTTGCTTCGACGCGCCAAACTTCAACGCGCTCATCGTCGCCATCGCAACCCAACAGCCCAAGCGCATCGACGACTACGCGCCGCACATGCCCGAGAATCTGCGCGCGGTCGTGCGCGACTGCCTGGTGACCGAGCGCAGCGTGCGCATCCAGAACATGGAGGTCGTCATCGAGCGCCTCGCCGCAGTGCTCCCGACATTGGAGGCTTCGACGCAGCGCTTGCCCGCCCCGCTCGCCGGCCCAGGACCCAAGACCGATCCGGAGGCGACCAACGCGATGCCCGCGCTCGTGCGGCCGAGTGATCGCCCGCCGCCGATGGACACTTCGGCGCACAGCCCCGCGACTGGTTTCGCCGCGCCGCCTCTGTCGAACCGACAGCCGCACGGACCCCCGATCATGTTGTTCGTCGGTGGCGGAGTGATCTTCGCGTCGATGCTCGTCGTGATCATGATCTTGGTCGTCGTCGCGCGCGCCCGTCAGGTGCCGAAGGTGATCGCGACTCCGAGCCAGAGCGCGACAGCTCCCACGAGCCCGACGGCCACGTTCGAGCTCGGATCGGACACGCCCGTCGTCAACGTCGACTCCCTTCCCTCGGCCGCGACCTCCAAGCCCACGGCAGCCAAGGGCACCGGCAAGCTATGGATCAGCGCAGCGCCCGGCTGGTGCAACGTGACGGTCGACGGCAAGGCGCAAGGCGCGACGCCCGTCACCGACATCGACCTCGCCTCGGGTTCGCACTTCGTCAAGTGCGTGTCCGCGAGCGGAAAGACGGAATCGATCGCCGTGCAGATCTACCCAAACGGCACGACCAAGCACAAATTCAACGTCGACCCGTGAGGCGAACCTGCGCTGCGATCGCGGTGATCGTCGCGTGCTCGTCGTCACGCATCACGCCAAAGCCGCTGCCACCTCTGGCCACTGCTGACGCTTCGAAGATCGAAGACGCGTCGGTCGACGCTGGAGACGCAGACGCGCCGCCGATGGTTGACGCATCATCCGATGCCGAAGAGCCCGACGATCCGATGGCGCTCCACAAGGAGACCGAGCAAGAGCTCCGCGGGCTTTTCACGGTGCTCGATTTTCCTCCCGAGCAATACAAGACCGTGCGGCCCGACCTGTTCCTCAACAGAGTGCTCGGACCGGTGCCGCAGCGGATGAACCAGGGAAACAAGGCGCGCGCGCACCACGCGATCGGCAAGCGAGCTTGTCTACGCGGGCTCGTTGGTGTGGTGTTGCAGACGGACGAGCAGCGGCGCCGCTGTGGCGCGCCGAACATGGTGCCGGTGTTCCGAAACGGTGATCCGAAGACCGCGGCCTACTGCGTCGACGTCTTCGAGTTCCCGAACCAACCGTGCGAGCTGCCTTTCGTCTGGACCGCACCAACGCACGCGCAGACCATGTGTAATCTACAAGGAAAGCGACTCTGCTCGGACAAGGAGTGGAACCTCGCGTGCCGAGGAGATCCCTCGGGCGGCACCGATCGGCTCTATGCGTACGGGGACTCGCTCGATTTGTCGATCTGCACCACGCACAAGCAACGCATCACCAAATGCGACCCGCGCACGCTCCAAGGTGCGTGGGACACGTGCGGCACCGACACAGAGCCGAGCGGTTCGTCGCCTCAGTGTCGCTCGCGCTTCGGTGTGTTCGATCAGCACGGCAACGTCGCTGAGGTGATGACGCGCAAGGAAGACGACGGAAAGATCGTCAGTCAGCTCAAGGGCAGCGCCTTCTTCTACAAAGACGTCGCGCAATACTCTGGCCCGGAGTACTTCCGCGCGGCGCAGGCGCACGAGTCGCTCCCACCCCCGCGCACGGACGTGGAGACCTACCCAGACCACTGCAACTCCGACCCCCGATGGCACGTGGAGCCGATCGAGAGCGCTTGGCACGTGAACTATCACCTCGGCTTTCGGTGCTGCAAAACCATCTCGCCGGAATGACGTAGAGTGACAGACGTGGACTCGACGCTTCAGCACATGCTGGCGGACGCGTGCTTTCGGCGCGACGCGGAGCAGGAGATCGCGCGCGATTTCGCGGCGTACCTCGACGCGCGAGGCGTGACCGGCGAAGAGCGCGAGGCGATGCTCTCGTCACCTCAACGACTCACCATCTACCGACGCCTCGTGCGCAACTCGCTGGAGGGGGTGACGTACAGGCTCTTACCGCGAACGCGCGCGCGCATGGGTGAGGCGTTCGACGAGAGCTTCGCCTTGTTCCTCGAAGAGCGCGCGCCGCGAACGCATTACCTGAAAGACGTGCCGTCCGAGTTCTTGTCGTGGGTACAAGAGCGTTGGGCGCGCGACGTACGTGTGAGCCCTTACCTGCTCGATCTCGCGCGCTACGAGCTCGCACACTTCGAGATAGGGGCGATGCCTCGCGTCGGTGAGCCGCGCGATCTGGCGGACGTGGCGCTCGATCGCCCGCTCGCGTTCTCGTCGGTGGCTCGGCTGATGCGCGTCTCGGCCGCGGTGCAACTGCTCGGCGAGGATCCCAACGATCGCACGGAGCCCGAGGCGCGAGCGTGCGCGCTCTTGCTCTATCGCGACGACGCTCACGCGGTCCGCGTGCTCGAGCTCGGGTCACTCGCTTACGAAGCGCTCACGCTCATGTTCGACGGAGCGCCGCTCGGCGAGGCAGTGCGAGGCGCGAGCACGGCGACGAAGATCGAACTTACGGACGACCTGCTCGCGCAGTTCGCGACGCTACTCGCCGACTTGGGCGAGCGCGGTGTGCTCCTCGGGGCGCGGGCAGACTGAGTCCAGCACGGTGCGCACACGCGCGAGCTCAACGAGCAATCCGTCGAGCGAAGGGATGGACTGATCGCGCTCGAGCAAGATCGGGACAGGCCCAGTGACCTTCAACACGTCTCCCAGGAACTCGAGCACGGGGTCGATCATGTCCGCGCCGTGCGTGTCCAAGATCACGCGCGAGCCCTGTTTTCCGCCGAAATCTCCCTCGTCGAACCACTCGTGACCCGCCACGTGGATCTGCACGACGCGATCGAGCGGGACGCCCTTCATCCACTCGCGCGGGTCGAAGCCGAAGTTCACGGAGTTCACGTACGCGTTGTTCACGTCCAGCAGCAGCTTGCAGTCCGCGACCTCGCACACGCGCGAGATGAACTCCGGCTCCGACATCTCGCGCTTGCCGGGGTGCATGTAAAAGCTGATGTTCTCCACTGCCATCGGCACGCCGAGCGCGTCTTGCGCTCTCTGCACGCGATCTGCGACGCGACGCACGGTGGCTTCGTTGAACGTGAGCGGCAACAGGTCGTGGAGCATCGCCCCCTCCACCGAGCCGAAGCACAAGTGATCGGAGTGGAACGGAGACTTCATCTCCGAGATGAACGCAGCGAGCTCGGCGAGGTACTCGCGATCCATCGGATCCGTGCCGCCGAGCGACATCGTGAGGCCGTGGGTGATGATCGGATAGCGCGCCTGCAAATGCGAGAGCGCCGCAGGGAAGTAACCCCCGCGGCGCATGTAGTTCTCCGGTGAGATCTCGAGAAAGTCGATCTCACCCGGAGCGCGCTGCATCAGCTCGTCGATGAACTCCCAGCGGAGACCGAGGCCGACCGCCCGCTTGTTCACTTCACTTCTTCTTGGGGTCCGCCGCGCAGGTGCCTGCGCCGCAGCTCGATTGACCCGTCGGCTTGGCGCTGGGGGCCTTCGGCTTCGCAGCCGTCGTCGCTGCGGGCTTGGGCGGATCCTTCGACGCGGTGGTCGCGGCCGGAGGTGGCGTGGGCGTCGCGGTGGTGTTGGCGGCGGTCGGGTCCGCTGCGCCAACGCTTGGGGTGGTCGGGGTGGTCGTCGGAGCCGCGGTCGTGGTGTCGGCGCTCTTGCTTGCGCCGCATCCGTTCGCAGAGCACGACTTCTGTCCACCCGCCGTCGCCGGCTGCGCGGTGCTCTCGGTCCCGCCTGCAGGCGACGCTACTGGTGCGGGCGCTCCTCCACACGCGGCGGTGAGCACGGCGCTGGTGCCGAGTGCGGCGAGAGTAGCTGCGAGGTTCGAGAGGCTGAGGTTCGGGCGCATGAGCTGAGTCTCCTATTGAGGTGAGTATGAAGTCTACGACGCACGGAGCTAGGCGGTTTCAGGTTATTTCGCGTGCACGTCGATCGTCACGGCCGCCACGGTGCCCACTTTCGCGACCAAGTTGGTCGTCCACTGCGCCACTTTGCCGAAGTTGTCGCGCGGCTTCACGTCGTGCTCTGCGAGCGTGACGTTGAGGGGGCCCTTCGTGGCGACGTCGATCCGCGTAGGTCTCGAGGTGGCCGCCGCGCCGCTCGGATAATGAAACTTCACCTCGAGCGGGACGTCCTTGGCGGCGTGGCGACCGTGGACCAGGAAGTCGCCGTGCGCGGTGAGCGTGACTGTGCGCACGTCTTCGCCACCGACCGAAGTCGGCGCGACCTTGGACACGTCTGTCGCGCTGAGGTTGTCGATCGATTGGATCCCGAACACGGCGTATTGATTCGCCGCGCGCGTCTTGTCGTCCACGAGCGTGCCGACCTCGAGCCAGTTGCGCGCGTGCTCGGTCTGCGTTGCGTTCTTGTCCGGCTCGGTGGCGAACGTCGTGGTGGAGAGCGTCGTCAGGTCCGCCTTCACTTCGCCGCGTGTGTTCGCGAGGTTCGTCAAATCCACCTTGAGGGTGCCCGCGCTCGCGGTCGTAGACGCCTTGATGTGCTCCTGCGGCGCGTCGATGTCGACGCTGGTCTTGCCGTCTTTGTCGACTTCGAAGGAGGTCGACATGGCGCTCGCCGGTGGATCCGCCGCGATGACCGCGGTCGCCGTCGCCGCGAGCTTGCTGTCATCGTCTTTCTTGCTGCAAGCCAGGACCGCCAACGTGACCGCGCACAGCGCCAATCGAATCTTCATCGTGATCCCTCTCTTCAATCATCCATACGCAGCAGCGGCGACGGAGTTTCGCGCTCGCGAGCATACGCGGACTGCGGCCGTTAGCTGCCGTATTTCGCGACAATCGCCCGCGCACGGTCAATGAAGCCCGAGAGGTGGTACCGCTCGAAGTCAGCCCACGTGGTCAGCGTGCGAGTGTCCGTGACGCGATCGAGGAACACCTTGCCGTCGAGGTGATCGCACTCGTGCTGGAAGGTCCCCGCGGTGAGCCCCTTCACCTCGAGGTCGACGTCGTCACCTCTGCGATCCCATCCGCGCACTCGCACGTGCGCGAAGCGGGGTGCGACGCCGCGGAGGTTCGGCACCGAGAGGCAGCCTTCGTAGTTGTCGAACATCTCACCCGACGTCTCGAGTTTCGGGTTGACCAGGATCGTGAGCGGGTAGTTTGGTTTGTACGGATACCGTGGGTTGTCCTTCACCCAAATCGCGCACACGCGAATCGGCCGGTACACCTGGTTGGCGGCGAGGCCTGCGCCGTTCGCGTCCACCATCGTCTCGACGAGGTCGTCGATGAAGCGCTGCATGTCATCGGAGGCGAGCTCCTCACGAGTGATCTCGCGCGCGACCTCTCGGAGCACGGGGTGACCGATGGTCGCGATCTTCAGGATCGTCATGTGACCATCTTACTCAATCTCCAAACGCGATGCCGTCTGGGAACACGCCGACGACCCAGCGGTGCTTGGTCTCGAGGGTCTGCGGATCAACCTCGAGCACAGTCCCCTTGCCCACGTGGTCGCCCTCACACACGAGGTACACACGTCCGTCCTTGGCGGCGCGCACCACGTGCGGTGACTTGCACTCCTC
>JANYHY010000850.1 GCA_025362165.1 Myxococcales bacterium
TATGTGATCGGCCCGCCGAACAAATCGCCGATCGCTTTCAGCATCATGTTCAACAAGGTCGCTGGCAAGGCATCGGGTGCGCGCGTGCAAGCGGACAAGCTCGCGATGGCGATCGTGAAGTACCTCTACGGCGATTGATCGGACGACTCTTCGTCAGGCGTCGCCACTTCGTCGGGCGGCGCCTCCGGGAGCGCGAACGGGTGCGCGAACGCGAGCGGCACCGGGACCGTAGGGGCGGGCATGGGAACCGGTGCGGGTGCGTGAGTGAACTCCAACCGGCGCGGGCCGCACTGCCAGCAGTCCGTCGACGCTTCGAACGGGGCGAATGTCGGCGTCATTGTATTTTGCACGCACTCTTCCACGTCGCTCCGACCGATGATCTCCGCGGTCAATCGGCCTTCGCTCGGCACCAGGCGCGCGACCGCGCGGACCTGTTCGCCTGGCTTGGTGCACGCACACAGCGCGCGGACGAGAGGCACGAAAGCTCGCGTCAGGTGCTCGCTGGAGATCGCGACTGGCCCGTGCAGCGCCGGCACGGTCACATCCATGCAAGCGTCGGCGTAGACCTCGTCGCGCACCGGAGCCGCAGGAGCGACGGCTGGAACTACGGGCGAGATCGTCACGACCTCAACAGCGGCAGGGGCGCGCGCGATCTCAGGAGCGCACGCGCTCAACGTCAAAGCCACCAACGCACACCGCACGCGACGATGACAACTCGAGCGCGCCTAGGTTCCCCAGATCAGAACGTGGACCCGAAGACTCCGACGCCGCCGCCATGTGTCGCGCGGAAGTCGACGAACGTACCTTGCGCGGGCGCGTCCGCCTTCTTGTGCGACAAGGTTTGCACGATGATCCAAGGCACGCCGACCGCGAGGCCTACCAAACCGACGCCAAAGGTGATCTCCGCGAGAGTGCGCTCGGTCTTGGCGGTGCTCAAGTCGCTGTCGGAGCAATGAGGATTGGGCTGGGCGCCGCACCCGTTCTTCAGGCTGCTCACCTCTCCCTGCAGGAGGATTTCTGTGATGCCGAAGGCGACGAGGCCGGCGAGTCCGACTCCTGCGATGATCCACGGGACCGGCGATTTTCCGCCGTGAGAGGTGTCCGCGTCCGAAGTCGTCGTGTTGGGTGTCGAGGTCGCGGTCGCGACGGAGTCGGCGACGGGTGTGGCGGTGGCGCCTCCGAGATCGACGCGCAAGAGGCGACCCTTCTCGCCCTCCGCGATGAGCACCATGTCTTCGACCGGGGCGACGCCAGCCGCCTCGTAGCGGAACTTGTGTTGACCGGGATCGACCGCGATGGAAGTGCCCGCGAGCTTCGCCGCGACCTCCTTGCCATCCACCAACACACGCACTTCCACGACGTCGTGACCGCTCGCGTCGCGTGCGCGAATCACGACCGTGGCCGTCGCGGCGTCCACCTCACCTAGCCATTTGACGCAGTCGTTGCGGACCATCGCGGGGCACACCTCACGCGAGCAGACGAGGAACGCGTCCCGCGCCTCCGTGAGCTTCTTGTCGACTCGCGACGACTGCCCGTTCTGCGCGGCGTTGATGCAGTCCGCCTTGTCGTCCGCGTGCGCGGCGTTCGCGAAAGCGACTGTCATCGCGAGCGTCGACGCGGCGAGTGTTCGTATCGAGATCATCGCGCGAGCCTACCTCTACATGCACTCGGGTTTGTAGATCTTCACGCCGTTCGGCCCGATCTTGAAGGGTGGGTTACAGTCGCTCTTTGGCGTGCCGAGAGCCGTTGCAGTGGATCGCGGAGGTGTCGCCTTCACCGTGTTCGTTGGTTTGACGCTCGCGCTTTCGGCGGGCGCGGACGTCGTCGTGGGTGGGGCCGCGGCGAGGACGACTGAGGTGGTCGCCGTCTCTGGCTGTCGCAGCGGCAACGTCGACGGTGGCAACGACGTCGCGGCCGTGTCGTGCGAGCTAGACGCGCCGACACCGATCCCGATCCCGAGGAGGAGCACGATCGCGGCGATGACTCCGCCGACCACCAAGAGTCCTCGGCTTCGCTTCGGCGGGGGCTGCGTCGCGGCGACCGAGATCGAGGACACCTGCGACGACGATCCATCGGTGGCAGGAAGCGACGCAGACGAGTCCGCGATGCCCTGCATCACTTCGGTGTGCAGCGGCTGATCACCCGTGAAGCTCTCGATCTCCGCGATCGCTTCGGCGCGCTTGGAGAGCACGCCCCCTGCCACCTTCAGCACCCACTCGCCGACGTCGCTCGCGAGGGCAGGCGCGACACACCGCTCGAGCGCGAGCGCGAACTCGCGTGCGGTTTGGAAGCGCTTGGACGGGTCGCGGTCGAGACCCTTCAGCACGAGCGCGTCCAGCGCGGGAGGGATGTTCGGCGCGTGCATGCTCGGCGGATCGATCACACCGAACAACACCGCTTCGAGCACTGCGCCCTCGTTCTCACCGCGGAAGAGCTTGCGACACGTCAGCGACTCCCAGAGCACGACCGCTGCTGCGTACGTGTCGGTCGTGCGATCCATGGGCTGGCCGCGCAGCTGCTCAGCAGACATGTACGGGAGCTTGCCTTTGACGTTGCCCTCGCGCGTCGTGTGAAAGCGCCCTGCGGCCTTCGCGACACCGAAGTCGAGCACGCGTGGCACGCCGTCTTGCCCTACCAAGATGTTCTGGGGGGAGATGTCTCGGTGGACGATGCCGAGCGCTTCCCCACGCTCGTTCTTCGCTTCGTGAGCCGCGTGCAAGCCGTGCAGCGTGCCTGACACGATCGTGGAGACGATCTGCGGATCGATGCCTCCGCCATGCTCGCGCGCGTTGCGCATCAGCTTGGAGAGACTCTCGCCTTGGAGGTATTCCATGACGAGGAACAGCTCGCCCTGCGTGGCTACAACGTCGAGCGTAGCGGCGACATTGGGGTGCTGAATGCGCGCGGCGAGGCGCGCCTCGTCCAAGAACATCGAG
>JANYHY010000427.1 GCA_025362165.1 Myxococcales bacterium
CCCATACGCGATCATGTAGAGAGCATACACGCGTATGGGGGCTTCCGCTTCGTCACTGAGTTCATGCGCGAGACGCCCAAGCCGGTCGGCGCGCTCTCCGTGTACCAGCTCATCTCGCTCCTCTTGGTCGCGCTCGGCGCAGGCTCGATGCTCTCTCGCTCACGCGCAGCTCGCGCCGAAGCGGTGAGCGCATGAACATGCCGCCGCAGGATCCGCAGAGCCCCTTCAATCCGCCGCCGTACCAGAAGCAGAAGACGCCGACCTGGCTGCTCGTGCTGATGTGGATCGGCATCTCGCTTGGCATCCTCGCCGTGATCGCCGTGCTCGGCACCGTGCTCGTGTTCGGGTTGATCGCGTTTACGTGCACGCGATGAGCGTCGTCGAGAGCGCGATGAAGCGCATGTGGCACCGCGATCTCGCGAGCGATCCGACCACGCACGCGTGGGTGCTCAATTTGTATCGCGCCGGAGAGCGACACCCACAGACCGTCAAGGACTACTTCCCTCACGCACACGCGCCGTCCGCAGAGCTCGCCGAGAAGATGCGGCGACACGAGCGCGACGAAGAGCGCCACACCAAGATGTACACGCGCGCGATCGAAGGTCTCGGCGAGCTGGTGATCGACCTGGAGGGCTATGACGTCTTCAATGAGGTCATCCGCGACAAGACGAGCGCCAGCTTTGCCATCGCGGACACGGACACCGCCGACGACAAACGCGAGAAAGTGGCTCATTTCCTGGCACACGCGCACTTCTTGGAGAAGCGCATCGCGCGCTCGCTCGAGTTCCACGTGGAAGCATGCCGACTCATGCGCAGCGATCGCGTCGCCACGGTCGTCGAGAGCGTGCTCACGGACGAGATCGATCACGTCGCGTACACCATCGACGCCGCGCGCGATCTCTTGACGCGCAAGCGCGCCGAGGAAGTCATCGACCTACACCGCCGCGGAGAGGCAAAGGCGAACTACGCATTCTCACGCCATCAAGTGAAGACCGCCCTGTCTCGCTTCACCGCCAAGCTCGCCCGATCGCACAAGGGCGCGTACGCGCTCGCGGGTATGATCATGCTCGAGGCCGAGCGTCGTGTCTAACCAAGTCACCGACAAACCGAAGCGAAGGCTCGGCATCGTCGCGCCGGCACCGCCTTCGGAGACTCCGCTCGAGGCGGCGACTCGAGAGGCGCGCGCGCTCACGCCAGAGTCCGCTCGCTCACGCTTCGCGCTCTCACCCGACGATCGCCTGTTGAAGAGCACCGTATCGCTCTGCGCCGAGTGTCGCGCGTACGTGCCATGCGTCGTGTTCGTGCGGGGCGGGCGCGTGCTCGGAAAGAAGTCGTGCGCTTCGGACGGGTTGACCGAGGCGCTCTTCGAGAGCGACGAACGCTTCTACTTCTTGTCCAACAAGGATCGCTCCGGCGCGCGCTTCGCCGACGATCGCGTGTTCGACATCCCGACCTTCGAGGCGCTCGGCCAAAGCGCCGCGTGTTGCGAAGACGGCGCGTGTGGAAGCTCCACGGATCAGTCCACGAACAAGACGTGCACCATCCTCGTAGAGGTCACGAACGCCTGTAATTTAGCCTGTCCCGTGTGTTATAGCGACGCGGGCAAGACGGGGGATCGCAAGCTTCCACTCGACGACTTCAAGCGATACGTCCGGCGACTCATCGAACAGAAAGGCGGTCTCGACTCCGTCCAGCTCACGGGCGGAGAGGCGCTCTTGCACCCCGAGGTGTTCGAGATGATCGCGTTCTTGCACGCAGAGCCCGGCGTGAAGAAGGTGTACCTGCCGACCAACGGTCTCTTGTTGAAGGAGAGAGAGGTCAGCAAGCTCGGCGCGTTCAAGAGCAAGCTCATGGTGCTGTTGCAGTTCGACGGCTCGAGCGACGCGACCGATCGCGCGCTCCGTGACGCGACTCCGCAGCGCGCGCGCAAGAAGGCGATCGAGCTCCTCGACCGCGCGGGCATCGCGATGCAGCTCACCATGACCGTGGCGATGGACATCAACGATCAAGAGATAGGCGCCGTCGTGGAGGAGGGCCTTCGTCACCAGAGCGTGAAGGTGATCGCGATCCAGCCGACGACCTCGAGCGGTCGCTACGAGGTCGAGCTAGCGGGAGGGCTGGATCCGATGCGTCGCATGACGCTCTCTGACGTCGCCAAGGCCGTACAGCGCCAAACCAGCGTAAAAATGGGCTTGAAAGACTTCGTGCCCATCCCGTGCAGTCACCCGAACTGCGGATGGATCACGCTATTTGTTCGTCGCTTCGGTGTCGTGCGAAACATCATTCGATACGTCGACCTCGAGAAGATCCTCGGCGAGGTCGCGTACAAGACGCTGTTGTCGACCGAGGAGCTGCAGCGCGCTGTCAGCTCGCGCGGTGGCTTCTGGAACCGTCTCGCCGCCAAGGTCGGCAAGCGACTCGTCCGCTCGACCGACGTGTTCACGATCGCCATCAAGCCGTTCATGGACCGTCACACGTACGACCAAGACCGTATCGCCAATTGTTGCCACCACTTGATGGATCGCAAAGGCTTCGCGACGAGCTTCTGTGAATACAACGCGCTGCTACGCCAGGGAGATCCTTGGGACATGTTGCCGAAGCTCGACGCGTGACGCGCGAAAGCTCTAGGCAGCTTTCCCCCTTGTTTTCCACAGCGAAACGTAACGTGAGCGTCACTCGGCGCTTTGTCCCTCTCGCCGCTGGTGTTATCGAAAATGTTGGATGCCGTCGCCGTTCATCGAGGTGGGAGGTGTGCCAGGCGGGACCGCTGCGTGGCGGAGCTGGTTGATCGCGCTCGCCTCCGACGCTGACGCTGCCCTCGCTGCTGCCCTCGCGTATGAGGCGCTCGACGACTTGGGGCGCCGCGCTTGGCTCGACGCGCTCGAGGAGGACGCGCCTTCGCTGGAGGTGCCGCCGATCGCGCTATATGCGCCGCTGCTCGCGGTGGAGACGAATGTGGATCGGCGGGCGCGCATCGAGCAGGCGGTAGGCGAGACGACGTTCGATCGCTCGATCCGCGCGCTCGTCGGTGGGCAGGAGCACGAACGCGTCTGCGTGATCTCCGTGCCGCTCTATCTGTCTTTCGTCGAGGTGCTCGTCTGCCGATACTCGCAGGAGGGCGGAGTGATCGCGGCCCACCACGAGCCGCTCCGCCATCGCGACGACGTGAACCAGCTCGCGATCAATTTCCCAGAAGGCGAGAAGCTGGCGCCTGCTTCGATCCGTTGCGTCATCGACGAGCTCGCGCACGCGGTCCTCGCGGACAAGCGCGAAGGTCGCCAATCACCAGAGCCCCTCGCGGCGTTCGCGCACCTGTTCGGCCTCGACGCCGGGTGCGACAACGCGGCATGACCGATCCGCTCGACGACCGCTGCGGGAGCTGCGCGAGGTTCGTGCGCGTGCACGAGCGAATCGACACAGCGAGCGGGGAAGTAAGACGCGCCGGTGAGTGTCTCTTGAGCGTGTGGCCCGCCCCGCTCTACGAGAACAACACCTGCAACAGGTACGTCAAGCGCGGCACCTTCACCGCGCAGAAACCAACACCAGCACCTCGCGCGCGCGCGAGCCGCACAACGTCGCAAGGCACGTTGCCAGGTACAGAGGTCGTAGAACGCGAACCGATCACCATCCCAGAGGAGTTGCTCGACATGGACGCAGAAGAATTTCGATCGGTGCTCCGCGAGGTGATCCGCGAGGAGCTCGGCGCGGGCGAGGTGGAGCTCGGCGGACGCTGGCAAGGCGGCGAGATGATTTTGAAGCCCGGCAAGGAGGGCACGCAAGAGAAGCGCATCCCCATCGACGCGATGTTCCACAAAATCGTGGCGATCCGCGATCGGCTGCGCGTGCTCGAGCAGCGCGTGAACTCTCACCCGAAGCTGACGGACGAGGACAAGGTGCAGCTGCAGCAGTACGTGACGCAGGCGTACGGCAGCCTCACGACCTTCAACGTACTGTTCGCAGAGAAGTCGGACGGATTCGTTGGCCAGAAGGGCGACAAGGAAGATTGAGTCATGCGTGCACTTTGGCTAGTCGCGATCGTGGCGTGTAAGTCGGGGGCATCTCCAGACGGCGTAGCGCTCGTCGGCACCTCGGCGCCATCCGCAGACGCGCCGGCGACGTATGTGTTCGACTCGCTCGACGCTAGGCTGGTGTCGAGCGACGGTTTCCGCGGCAAGACCACCGTGATCTCGTTCATCACCACCGGCGAGATCCAGTCGCAAGCGGAGGTCGCGCTCCTCGTGAAGATGGCCGAGAACGACGGTGACAAGGTCAACTACGCGATCGTCGCGGTGCAGGAGGCCTCTGGACGCGAGCTCGTCGAAGAGTACGCGCGCTTCTGCCACATCACGTTCCCTGTCGCGATGGGCGACCCAGCCAAGCTCGCGAGTGACGGTCCGCTCGGCAACATCAGCGCGATCCCGACGACGGTCATCCTCGACGCCGCGGGTCGCATCGTCTTCCGCTCGAGCGGAGTGGTCACGAGCAAAGACTTGCGCGAACGCATGCCTCGCTAACTAAGATCGCACAATCACCTGGAGCGAATGCGCGCTAGGAGGTCCGGCTTCATGACCTTGCCCATCGAGTTCTTCGGCAGGTCACTCATGAAGACGACGTCCTTCGGGCACTTGTAGGAGGCGAGCGTCTTCTTGGCGAAATCTCGCAGCGCTTGCTCGGTGACCTCGGAGCGCTTGACTACGCAAGCGACTACGCGATCGCCCCAAGTCTCGTCGGGCACGCCGATGACCGCCACCTCGGCGACCGCGGGATGTTCGCGCAGCACCTCTTCGATCTCGAGCGCGCTCAGCTTGTAGCCGCCGCTCTTGAGGATATCGACGCTCGTGCGGCCGCGGATGCGGAACGTGCCGTCGTCGTCTCGCAGGACGGTGTCACCTGTGCGGAACCAACCATCCACGAAGGCCTCGCGCGTCGCTTGCTCGCGTCCGTGGTACCCACGAAACACGCTCGGGCCTCTGATTTGTAGCTCGCCTTGTGACGTCTCGTTGCCTTGCTCGTCCACGACGCGTGCTTGCACGCTTGGGAGTGGAGTGCCCACGCTCCCCCGCTTGCGGCGCGCTGGATCGAGCGTGTTGGTGATGCCCACTCCGATCTCGGTCATCCCGAAGCGCTCGAGAGGAATCGCTCCCGCGATCGCACGCCAACGCTCCGCAAGCGTCACGGGCAGCGCTGCGCTTCCGCTCGTGGCGAGACGCAGCGAGCGCGCGTGCTCGGTCCAACGCGCGCGTGTCTGCGCGTCCGCCGAGTCGAACGCGGCGAGGAGCTTCGCGTACATCGTCGGCACGCCCATGAACACGGTCGAGTCGCGCATCGTCTCCCAGACGCTCGGCGAGTCCCACGCTGGCAGCATCCGGGTCGTCGCGCCCGACGCCAATGTCGTCATCAGCGCGATACACAGCCCGTGCATGTGGTGGAGCGGGAGAGCGTGAAGCAGCACGTCCGCGGCGCCAAATCCCCATGCCTCCTCGAGCAGCGTCGTCTGTGTGGAGAGGTTCGCGTGCGTGAGCACTGCCCCCTTCGGCTTGCCCGACGTCCCGCTCGTGTACAGCATTAGCGCGTCGTCTTCGCCGCGCGCGATCGAGGGACCGAGTCTGCGCGTGGCGGTCGTGAGCTTGGTGACGTCGTGAACTGGCACGTCCGCGAACGTCTTCGCGCGCTCTGCCAAGTCTGGAGTCACGAGGATCGCGCGCACACCAGCATCAGCGCAGAAGAATCGGGACTCCGGCTCTGGGTGCAGCGGCGAGAGCACGGTCGCGCAGCCGCCCGCGTGCCAAACCCCTAGCAGAGCCTGCAGGAAGTCGCGCCCAGGTGAGGCGAAGATCGCTATGCGTGCATGATGCAGCGATTTTGCGCCACCCGACAACGTCGCCGCCACACGCCTCGCGCCGTCGTCGACTTGCCCATTCGTCGCCGCGCCAGC
>JANYHY010000431.1 GCA_025362165.1 Myxococcales bacterium
GCCGGAGCTCGCGAAGTGGTTGTGGGGCTCGGCCGAGACGTTCGATGCGATGATCTACGCTCCCGCGCGCGGCACCCTTCGAGGTCGCGTGCTCGCGGCTCGCTGTCTCGAGGTGACCGTGCGCGGTCTGCCTCCAACGACCGATCCGGATCTCATCGGTCGCACGCTTCAAGTGTTGCAGCCGCTGTTGCTTCACCCCGAGCCGCTCGTTTGGGTGCACGCCGCGCGCGCTCTTGGGAGGCTGACCGGTCCGCTCGAGCAGATGGAGGGGACGCTCCTCGATTGGGTGCTGGGCGATTCGCGGCTGCTGCGGCAGCGCGCGATGACAGCGTTCGCGTCTCTGCCAGCGGAGCGGCTGAAGCTGTACGCAGGGCAGCTCATCGCCGTCATCAATGGCAAGGAAGAGGAGGCGTGGGTCTTGGCGGCTGTCGCTGCGGCGACGCCGTATCTCTTCTTCGAACGCAAGGATCTCTGGGACAAGCTCGCCGCGCGGGTGCTCGCGGGCGACGGCGGCGCGATCACGGCGCGCGCTCTCGCGAAGGGGCTCGCGACGATCTGGCGGCGCGGCGTGCACGAGCCCGAGGTGGAGCGGCCGCTGCGGGCGCTGCGTGAGATGGCGCGCGCGGGGAGCGAATTGCTCGACGAGTCACGCCGCTGGATCGAGGTGACCGCGGTGACCGACGTCATCGACGGCGCGGAGCGCGACCCGTTGGATCTCGAGCTCGGCATCGAGAACCTCCTTCGAATCGCAGCGCAGTATGACGACGAAGAGGCAGACGCGCGCGCGGCGAGGTTTGCGAGCTCGCTGTTCTTGAGCTTCCACGAGGCCCAACGAATCGCGCTCGAGGCCAAGCACATGCGACAACGCGCGGCGGCCCTCAATGCGCTCGAGGGTTGCGCGCGCACCTTCGCGCTCCGCTTGTGGCACCCGCTGTTGGCGACTCGGCCCTCGGGCGATCCGATCGAAGAGCCCGATCTCGAGGAGACGTGGACCACTGTCGCGAGCGCGCCATCTGACCTTCTGGATCTGGTCAAAGAGCGCCGTCAAGCTGGCGACGCAAACACCTCGGACATAGACGCGCTCGAAGTGCTCGCGATCAGGCTCGGTGGATACGCGCTCGATGCGTGCGGGGAGGACGGCGGGCTCGGGCCTGGCCGTGGGCCCACCGCGCACGAGACGTGTTTGTGGCTGCGCAAGGTAGAGGGCCTGACGGACGGCTCTCGCGAGCTGCCCGCTCCGCTGAAGAGCGCCCTGTCGACTCTGTTCTGGCGGCTCGTCGACACGACGCAAGGCACGGCGCTCGGTGAGGTTGACGATGTTCGCTGGCTCGGTCCGTTCGCCGCGTGGTGGGCGCTCGTGATCGATCGGCCTGCGACTTTGCTCCAGCTCGCGACCGCTCTTCCGATGATGGCACCAGCGGCGTTGGAGAAATGCTGCGAGCACGCGGACGCGCTGCGCACGGCGATCTCGGTGGACGGTGTGGACGGCGCGTGGGGCGCAGCGGCGAACGCGGCGCTCGAGTCGCTGCACGCAGACGACACGGAGCTAGCACACGCGCTGAGTGGTTTGGCGCGCTCGCTCGGCGCGTTCACCACCGCAGCGGGACCTGCGCCTGGGCTCGACGCGATGTGCCTGGATCTCGTGCTCGCCGGCGATCGACTCCATCGCGCGCTCGCGAATCCGGTGAAGGCGCTCCACGCGGCGACGATCGAAGTGGACGACTCTCTCTCTCACGCGGACACGGAGAACGCGCCGCGAGTCGCCGCGCTGGTCACGCGCGGTATCCGCACGAGAGACACCTCGATGTTGGACGTGTGGTTCGCGTCGCTCGGCCCCGTGACCTCGGGCCTGCTGGAGGCCGCCATCGCGGCGGCGATCAAGAAGACGCCAGCGCCTCCTCCTGCCGCCAAGAAGAAGGAGCCGAAGGTGGTGCAGGGCTACGAGCTCGTCAAGCCGATCGGCGAGGGCGGTATCGGGTCGGTGTGGCTCGTTCGCAAGCCAGGCGCAGATCGGTTGTTCGTGCTCAAGATCCCGAAGGCGGAGGCGCTCGCGAGCTCCACGCCAATAGAGCGCGAGGGGATCATCGCGTCGTTCGTCGAAGAGGCGAAGGCGCTCGCTGGCCTCTATCACCCGAACGTCGCCAACATCATCGACCGCGGTGTTATCGAGGACATGCCGTTCTTGGTGCTCGAGTATTTGATCGGCGCGGATCTCAAACAGTACGCGGCCGCGCACTTGATGAGCTTGTGGGAGCTTCGCCAGATCGTCGTCGAGACGTGCGCGGGTCTCGCCGCGTTGCACGGAGCCGGCCTCGTGCATCGCGACGTGAAGCCCGCCAACATTTGGCTGCGCTTGCCGCTGTCGGGCGGACAGAAGTTCGATCCAGCGGCGCACCGCGATCCAGCTAAAATTCAGCCTCTTTCGTCTGTCGTGATCGATTTTGGCATGGTGCGCGCGATTCGCGTTCCGCCGGAGGTGGGCGGCCGCTTCGTCGCAGGCACGGCTGGCTACATCGCTCCCGAGCAGGTGCTCGATCCCGTCGAGCTCGATGTGCGCTCCGATGTCTACGCGCTGGCGGGCACCATCTACAACGTGACCACGGGCCGTAGCTTCTTCGACGAGATCACCAGCCAGCGTGATCGCATCGTCGCTCACATGAAGCGCGACCCGTTCGAGGACCCCGAGCGCCTGCGCATCTATCCTCACGGTATCGCCCGGCTGCTTCGCGCAGCCACCGTCAAAGATCCGCGCGATCGACCCATGCCGCTGGAGTTCGGGCGAGACTTCGCGGCGGCGTTGTAGTCACTCATGATGTTTCGATTCGGCTCCTTCGAGCTCGACCAAGGTCTCTTCGAGCTCCGGCGCGCAGGCAGACCCGTGCCGATCGAACCGAAGGTGCTTGGGCTACTGTTGATCTTGGTCGAGGAACACCACCGCGCGGTCGACAAGAAGGAGCTCCTGTCGAAGAACTGGCCAGACGCGGTCGTTGGAGAGGCGTCGCTCACGCGCGCCGTGATGGAAGCTCGCAAGGCGCTCGGCGACGACGCCCACGAGGTGATCGTCACCGTACGTGGTCGGGGCTTTCGCTTCGCCGCGCCCGTCGAGACCGTGGAGTCCGTTCCACAACCGCAGATTCATGCGACGTCTCTCGTCGGTCGCACCGCGGCGCAGACGTCTCTGCTCGCGAGGCTCATCGCCGCTGCGGAGGGCAGGGGAGGCGCGGTGTGGATCACGGGCGAAGCCGGCATTGGCAAGACGGCGCTCGTCGACGAGCTCTCGCGCATCGCGCGCGGTCGAGGTACGCGCACGTTGCGGGTTCAGTGTCACGACGAGCTGCGCGTCCCCAAACGGAAGGCGTCGAACCCAGGTGCTTCGATGCCGCCGTCGTCAGCGCCGGTGAGCCCGCGGTATTGGCCGTGGTCCCAGCTCGCGCAGGCTTGTCTCGATCTCAATGGAACGGACCTCTCGGGGTTGCGCTCGTTCGTCGAGCAAGCCGCCACTTCGAGCGCGAAGAGCGATTTTTCACGCTTCGACGCGTTCGTCCGCGATCTGCGCACGTTATCGAACCACTCGCCGTTGTTGATCGTGATGGAGGACGTGCAGTGGGCGGACGAAGCCTCCGTGACGATGCTTCAGTTCGTCGCTCGGGAGCTCGCCGGATCGCGAGCGTTGCTCGTATGCACCTACCGCGACACGCCGCCGATCTTGGGCGCGCGCGGTGAGGCGCTCGCGCGGGCAGTTCACGCCTCGGGCGGCGAGTCGATCTCATTGCGTCAGCTCTCGAGAGAGGACGTCGCCGAGCTCGTCGAGCGGACTTCGCAAGGCGCTTCTCCCGAGGCGGTCGCGTCGCTCCACGCGAAGTCTGGCGGTAACCCGCTCTACTTGCGCGAGCTGATGGCCACGAAGATCGAGCCGCGCGCGACCTCGCACGCCAACGCCACCTCGCTGTCCACGGAGCTCACGGATGGCCTGCGCAAGTCGATCGAGAAACACCTCGAGGCGCTCGGCAAGCCTTGTCGCGATCTGCTCGCGAACGCCGCGCTGCTCGGCCAGAGCTTCGACTTGCCTACGGTGACGACGGTCTCCGGCTTGTCCAAGGACGTCGTGCTCGATCGCCTCGCGGAGGCCGTGAACGCGCGCATGATCGAGAAGTCGTCGACGGGTACGTACGCGTTTCGTCACGCGCTCGTGCGCAGCGTGCTCTCTCGCAGCCTCTCGGCGACGGACCGCGCAAAGGCGCACGCGGCGATCGGCAAAGTGCTCGACGAGCACTGGGGCATGGCTGCGAGCGCGCACGCCGAGCAGTTGGCTCACCATTACGTTCGGGCGCTGCCTTATGGTGATCCGCGACGCGCGCTCGACACCTCCGTGCGAGCCGCCGAGCTCTCGAAGACTCGCGGCGATCTCGCGCGCGCCGCCGCACATTACGAGCGCGCCCTCGAGTCGCTGCGCCACTTGCGCGGTGAGGAGGCCCAAGGCGTCGGTCTCCACCTCGCTCTCGCGCGCGTTCGCGACGCGTTCGATCCCGAGCGCGCGCGAGAGGCCTACCTCGACGCGGCAGTGCTCTCGAGTGCGCTCCATGCGATTGATCCGCTGTGCGACGCTGCGCTGGGTTTCGCGAACACCAACGCGCCAACGGACGCGAAGATCGCGCTGCTCCGGCAAGCGCGCGCGGTGTGCACGAGCAACGCGCGCAAGAAGGAGCTCGACGGGGCGCTCGCGAACTTGACGTCGAGATAGTCAGAGCCCGTACTTGGTCCGGAGATAGGTCTCCAGCTTCGCCAGCGCGTCGTCGGAGACAGGACCCTTGACGGCGATGAGCTCCGCGATGTCTCCGCGCAAGGATTGAAAGGGCCCCGTCGGATCGCGACCGCCGATGTACGCGCCCATACCGAGCGCGCTCACGTCGAAGGCGCCGACTACTGCGCTACCAGAGGTCTGCCCGTCCCCTCTCACAGAGAGGACCCCCGAAGTGCGCCGCATGCTCACGACGTGGAACGCGCCGTCGTTCAAGGTCGTGGCCTCCGTGTCCACCGAAGTGTTCGCGTCAACCTGAGCGCGCGCGCTCCCCGTCTGCAAGATGATGTCGTTTCCGAAGAGCCCGGGTCCTTCATACGGCAGATATGGGCTCGCTTTGACGAACAGCGCCGCGTAGCCCTTGTAGTGATCGTTCGGTCGCGGGACGTTCGACCAAGCCGCCACGGCCATCACCGTGAAATCGCCAACGCCGAACTGCAGCGGGCGACTGTCTGGCACCAACAGGAACTCGTCTG
>JANYHY010000432.1 GCA_025362165.1 Myxococcales bacterium
TCGAAGTTGCCGACGGGCTGACCGAACTCGAACATGAACTTCGTCAAGTCGCGAGAGAGTTCGCGCGCGGTGCGATACCGAAGATCTGGTTCGCGAGCGAGGGCGCGCGCGATGATGCGTTCGAGCTCCGGCGGGGCGCTCTCGTTGATCTGCGTGATGGGCGGGATGACCGCTTGCTGCACCTTCTTGACGGTCTGAAAATCAGTGTCGCCCATGAAGAGGCGCTGACCCGCGAGCAGCTCCCACAAGATAATGCCGACCGCGAACACGTCCGTGCGCGGGTCCACGTCTTGTCCCATCGCGGCTTCTGGCGAGAGGTAACTGAACTTGCCTTTGATGATCCCAGGCTCGGATTTCTCGAGCTGCGAGTTCGCTTTCGCGAGGCCAAAGTCCACGATCTTCACCTCGCCGAACTTCGTGACGAGGACGTTCGGCGGAGACATGTCGCGGTGCACGATGTGCAACTCGGTGCCCTGCGGGTCCTTGAGCTCGTGCGCGTACGAGAGGCCGTTGCAGATTTGGATCGCGATGTAGACCGCAGCGGAGACCGGGAACGTGTGGCCCGACTTCTTCAACGACTCGGCGATCGACTTGAGGTTCGCGCCGTCCACGAACTCCATGACGATGAAGTAGGCGTTGTCGCCGACTCCGATGTCGAAGACCTGCACGCAGTTCGAGTGCGAGAGGTGCGCGGAGAGTCGCGCCTCGTCCAAGAACATCGAGATGAACTTCTTCTTCTCGGAGAGGTGCGGCAGAACGCGCTTGATCGCGACCTGCTTCTTGAAGCCCTGGAGCCCCTCGCTCTCGGCGCGGAACACCTCGGCCATACCGCCGCTCTCGAGCTTCTCGACTACGCGATAACGTTGCTGTGAATCCGCCATGATCGACTTGATCCTCGCACCCGGCTGGATGAGCGGTCAACCTTCTCGGATCGCGCGCCCTTTGTGTTAGACAAAGCGAAGCATGCCCTGGCCGGACCGCAAGCAGCCCGAGACGGACGCGAGCGAGAAGAAGAGCGTCGGCAAGGGCGTTTTCAGGCGCTGCGACGGCTGCGGCGTCACTTTGACGGCTGAGGCGTTCGCGCACAACTTCGAGGTGTGCCCCGAGTGCGGACAGCACCACAAGCTCGCGGCCGAGCGTTGGCGTGCGCTGTTGCTCGACGATGGAAGGCTCGAAGAGTCCGACGCAGGCCTCCTCCCTACGGATCCGCTCGGGTTCAGAGACGGCAAGACCTACAGCGAACGCGTGCATTCTGCACAGAAGTCTTCGCGCGCGAAGGAGGCCATCGAGATCGGCACGGCGTCGATCGAGGGCGAGCCGATCGCGTACGGAGCGTTCCTCTTCTCCTTCATGGGCGGGAGCATGGGCTCGGTCGTGGGTGAGAAGATCACGCGCATGTTCGAGCATGCGACCGCGGCGCGCATCCCGGTCGTGCTGCTGCAAGCGTCCGGTGGCGCGCGCATGCAAGAGGGCATCTTGAGCCTCATGCAAATGGCCAAGACCGTCGGTGCGCTCGAGCGACATCGCGCCGCGCGACTCCCCTTCTTCAGCGTGCTCTTGCACCCGACGACCGGCGGCGTCGCAGCGAGCTTCGCGCTCCTCGGCGACGTCAACATCGCCGAGCCCAAAGCGCTCATCGGCTTCGCGGGTGCGCGCGTCATCGAGACGACGATCCGCCAGAAGCTCCCCGAAGGCTTCCAACGCAGCGAATTCCTGCTCGCGCACGGGATGATCGATCGCATCACCAGCCGCCTCGACATGCGCGCGGAGCTCGCTGCGTTGATTCGACTGTTCACGCGTTCGCACGCCGCCGAATCACCGCCGCTGACGCTGTGACTCCGATCGCGCGCCTGTATGAGCGTGCCCCGATGGGGATGCGCTTGGGCCTCGAGCCCATGAGAGAAGTGTGCGCGCGCCTCGGTCATCCGGAGCGTGAGCTCTCGGTCGTGCACGTGGCGGGCACCAACGGCAAGGGCTCTGTGTCCGCGATGGTGGAGTCGATCGCGCGGCGAGCCGGGATGCGCACGGGTCTGTACACGTCGCCGCACTTGTGTCGCTTCGCAGAGCGCATTCGCGTGAACGCAGAGCCCATCGCGGACGAGGCGCTCGCGGACGCGCTCACCACGGCGCTGGACGAGGGTCCGGATCTTTCCTTCTTCGAGACCGCGACGCTCGCGGCGATGCTTGCGCTGCGAGACGCGAGGGTCGACGTCGCCGTGCTCGAGGTGGGCATCGGCGGACGGCTCGACGCGACCAACGTGATCCCCCTGCCCCGCGCGGCGGCGATCACGCGCATCGCGTTCGATCACATGGATCTGCTCGGGCACACGCTCCGCGCGATCGCGCAAGAGAAGGCCGGGATCAGCAAGCCCGGCCTCGATCTGGTGCTCGGCCCGGTCAGCGACGACGTGCGGAGCGCGATCGACGAGACGGCTCGACTGCATGAGTCGACGACGAGCAAGGCGAGCGATGACCTCGCCGCCGCCGAGTACGTGAGACACGCGCCGATCGGGCTCGCTGGCGAGCACCAGCGCGACAACGCGTGCGTCGCCTATGTCTTGGGCAAGCGAATCGGCGCGAGCCGTGAAGCGTGCGAGCGTGGGATCCGAGACGCCAGATGGCCAGGGAGACTCGAGACGATCGAGACCGATCGCGGGCGAGTGTTGATCGACGCCGCGCACAACCCCGACGGCGCGCAGTCGCTCGCGGCGTACGTGTCGAAGATCGACGGTGACAAGGCGCTCGTGTTCGGCACTCTCGCAGACAAGGCGTGGCCAGAGATGATCGACGCGCTCGCGCCGCGCTTTCCGCATCGCGTGTATGTTGCGCCTAAAGGAAGAGCCGCCACCGAGCCGGCCAAGATCGCGGCGCGTCATCCAGGACAGCTCGCGAGCGGCGTCATGAACGCTTACGAGATGGCGCGCGCGGCTGTCGGCAAGGACGGCCTCGTCGTGGCGGCCGGATCGATCTTCTTGATCGGCGAGCTGCGCGCGAGGCTCCTTGGGTTGCCGCGCGATCCTCCGATCGCGCTGTGAGTCAGAGCAAATTCATCGACGCCTTACGACGGAGCTGCTCGAAGCGCTTGGCGAGCTCGCCGCTCGCGACATCGAAGCGCTTGCGCAGCACGTAGGGTTCGCCCTCACGTCTCTTGAACACGATCGCGTCCGGCGGCTCGAACACGATCGACTCGAGCTCGTCCCATGGGAGCGCGACCTTTTCTCCTTCGCCTTCGAACGTGACGCCGCTCGCGCGCGCAGCCAACACGGCGTCCTCCTTGAACGCGCGTGACATCCCCAAGAGCGTGATGACCGGCCCGAGCAGCGCCAAGGTTCCGCCGATGGCCACCGCTGGCGTGGCTAGCCCGGGCACTTGCCGACCCACCAAAATGCCGGTCACAGCGATCGCGGGTCCGAACGTCAACGCCGCAGCGCCGAACACGAGCGGCCTCAAGATCGCCTTCGCTCCGGCGACGCGATGCCACTCCACGATGGGCTCTCCTTCGCTCACTCTTCGCTCTTCGGAAACGGAAACGCGGTCGGCTTCGTGGCAGTCGTCTCGTGGAACTTGCTCACGTCGAGCACCATCATGCCGTCCTCACGGAACGAGAGGACGTCGACGTGTCTCGCACCCCAGAGGATGTCCTTGTCGAAGTAACGGTGGCGCGCGTGCACCGGCTGGAGCGAAGTGTCGTCCGTGCCGACGACGGACACCATGATCTCGACCTCGTCCTTCTCGAGCGTGTTCGGAGTCGCCTTGTACAACGGGCTCTTGTCGTCGATGGGGTGCAGCACGGTCCATGAGCGGGCGAGCGCGGGGCTGCGTTCGCGGGAGAGCGGAAGATCGACGAGGCGATAGAATGTGGTGCCTTCATCGGTGAGCTCGGTCCTCACCATCGCGACGCGGACGGTCGCCTCGGCGATGATGCTTTGGCGCGCGTTGCCGACGCGCATCATCAGCGTGGGTACGCCGTTCATCGGCGCGATCACCGCCTGCCTCGAGAACACGATGCGGGCGAGCGGGAGAGAGAACTTCGCGAAGACGAGGCCAGTCGCGAGCGCCGTGATCGTCAGACCCGTGACGGACTCGAGCACGACGAGCGAGTGCGCAGCGGTGGACGCGGGGTGCATCTCTCCGTAACCGATCGTGCCCATCGTCTCGACGCTGAAGAAGAACGCGTCCAGATAGCCGCCGTTCGCGCCGGCCACGCCGCCGGTGAAGAAGTACGCGAGCCCGAAGAGAGCGTTGACCGAGAGGTACGTCCCGACGATCACCAACAGCGCACCGGTCCAGGAGAGCCTGAGCACGGCGTGATAGAGATCTTGAAACGGCGCCCGCTCCACCCCGACCAGAACCACACCCGACTGATCGGGTTTTTGTGCGAGAGCCATCGGGCGCGGAGTGTAGCTCTGGTCATCGGCACGGGTTTGAAACTATCGTGGCGAACATGCCCAGCTTCGACATCGTCTCCAAGGTGGCCTGGCACGAGGTGGACAACGCCCTCAACCAGGCTCAAAAAGAGCTCTCCCAGCGCTTCGACTTCAAAGACACGAACACGGAAGTCTCGCGCACCGAAGACGGCCTCTCGGTTCAGTCTTCGAGCGAGGATCGCGTGAAGGCCGCGTGGACGGTGCTGCAAGAGAAGCTCATCAAGCGCAAGGTGAGCCTCAAGGGCGTCGAGGTCGGAGAGCCCGAGCCCACCGGCAAGGGCGGCGCGAAGATCCTCATCACGATCAAAGAGGGCATCGAGGTCGAGCCCGCCAAGGAGATCGTGCGTCGCATCAAAGAC